>JBAYTU010000004.1:0-85382 GCA_041675465.1 Terrimicrobiaceae bacterium
AGGGCGAACCTCCGTGTGAGCCCATTTATTACGGCTCAGACGGAGCTTCGCCCTCCCTCGCGTTATCGACATGTCGTCGAACCGCTCCCCTCTCATTTCTTCCCTTACGCGCGGATTTGGGTTGATCCCCCTACTGGCAGGCCTCGCATTCCCCGCCGTTGCGCATCGCTTCCAGGGAGCAGGCCAGTTTTTCCTCGGCATCGAATTCCTTCTTGGCGGCCAGGACGACCCCCCGCAGCTCCTTTTTCACATTCGTCGTCGGCCCCTCGATGCTCGAGGCGCCCAGCGTGCGGAGGTAGTAGGTGGTCTTGAGCCCGGTGTGCCAGGCCCGGCGATACATGTGGCTCAGGATTTTGAGGTCCGGCTCGGAAATGAACAGGTTCACCGACTGCGACTGGTCGATCCATTTCTGGCGGCGTGCGGCGGCGTCGATCACGAACTGGTAGGGGATGCCGAACACGGTCAGATACTTGCGGCGCATGGCCTCCGGAATCCCCTCGATGTTCTTGAGCTCGCCCTCGAAATACTTGAGCTGCTCGAGCATGTCGCCGTCCCATTTGCCGAGTTTTTTGAGGTCGCGCACGAGTTCCGTGCAGAGGATGGTGAATTTTCCGCCGAGGTTTTCCTTGGCGTAGAGATTTTTGTAATTCGGCTCGATGCACGGGGTGGTTCCCATGATGTTCGAGATCGTCGCGGTCGGGGCGATGGCGAGCACGTTCGAGTTCCGCATCCCCTGCGCCCGGATTTTTTCGCGCACCGGCGTCCAATCCATGCGCCCCCCGCGGGGCACGTCGATTTCGATCCCCCGCTCGCGCTCGAGGATGTCGATGGTATCCTGCGGCAGGAGCCCGCGGTCCCATTTGGATCCCATGTAGGAGCTGTAAACGCCCCGCTCGGCGGCCAGGTCGCTCGAGGCGGAGTAGGCGTAGTAGGCGATCGCCTCCATGAACTCGTCGTTGAATCCGACCGCCGCGTCGCTCGCGAACTCGAGCCCGCGTTTGAAGAGCGCGTTCTGGACGCCCATCACCCCGAGGCCGACCGGGCGGTGCCGCATGTTCGACCGCCTGGCGGACTCGGTCGGGTAAAAGTTGATGTCGATGACGTTGTCGAGCGCCCGGACCGCGACACGGATCGTCTCGCGGAGCATGTCGTGGTCGAGCGAGCCGTCCGCTTTCATGTGGGTGTCGAGGACCACCGAACCGAGGTTGCAGACCGCCGTCTCGTCCTCGCTGGTGTTCAGGGTGATTTCGGTGCAGAGGTTCGAGGAGTGGATCACGCCGGCATGATCCTGCGGGCTGCGCAGGTTGCAGGGGTCCTTGAAAGTGATCCAGGGATGGCCGGTCTCCAGAAGCATCTTGAGCATCTGCTTCCACATGTCGATGGCGGGGACTTCGCGCCCGGCGATCTTGCCCTCCTTCGCGAGGGCTTCGTAGTGCAGGTAGCGCTCCTCGAATTTTTGCCCGTAGGCATCGTGCAGGTCGGGGGCCTCGTTCGAGCGGAAAAGGGTCCAGTTTTCGCGCGCCTCCATGCGCTTCATGAAAAGGTCTGGGACCCAGTTCGCAGTGTTCAAGTCGTGCGCCCTGCGGCGGTCGTCGCCGGTGTTGCGGCGGAGCTGCAGGAAATCCTCCACGTCGTTGTGCCAGGATTCCAGATAGGCGCAGCCCGATCCCCGGCGCTTGCCGCCCTGGTTCACCGCCACGAGCTGGTCGTTGTGGAGCTTCAGGAACGGGATCACGCCCTGGCTTTCCCCGTTTGTCCCCTTGATGTAGCTGCCGGTGCCCCGCACCGCCGTCCAGGACCCGCCGAGTCCGCCGGCCCATTTCGACAGGTAGGCGTTGTCGGCGATGCCGCGCTGCATGATCGACTCGATCGAGTCGTCCACTTTGTAAAGGTAGCAGCTCGAGAGCTGGCTGTGGAGGGTGCCGGCATTGAACAGCGTGGGCGTGCTCGAGCAGAAGCGGCGGCTCTTGTAGAGGTTGTAGAGGCGGATCACCCACGCCTCGCGGTCGGCGGGCTCGTCGACGAACAACCCCATCGCCACCCGCATCCAAAAAAACTGCGGCGTCTCGATCCGGCGGGCCTGCCTGCGGGTTTTGTCGACGATGAGATACCGGTCGTAAAGGGTCTGGATGCCGAGAAAGTCGAAATCCATGTCCGCTGTCGGATCGATCGCATCGGCGAGCATTTCGAAATTGAAGGAAAGCAGTTTCGGGGAAAGGCGCTCGATCGAGACCCCGTGCCGCAGGTAGCTCTTGAACGCCTTCTTGTGCGCCGCCCGCAGCCCTTCTATCCCGTCGCGCACGATTTTCCAATCCAGGACCTCCTCGTAGACATAGGAGAGCATGACCCGCGCGGCGAACTTTGCGAAATCCGCGTCCCTCTCGATCAGCGTGCGGGCGTTGAGGATGATCGTATTTTTCAGGATGTCCTCGCCGACCTCGCTCCCGATCGAGCGGCGGAGTTCGCGCTCGATCTGGTGGGCATCCATGTTGAGGTCGAGGCCGATCATCGCGAACTGGATGCGGCGCTTGAGTTCGCTGCCGTCCCAGAAGACGTTCTGCCCGTCCCGCTGGCGGACGACGATGAGCGATTCCTGGTGTTCCGCCGATTCCTCCGGATGCGTTCCGGCTTCCTCGCGGAGGCTGGTCCGCTGGGCGCGGTAGAGGATGAAGCTTTCGGCCACCTTGTAATACCCCTGGCGCATCAATTCCTCCTGGACCATGTCCTGGACATCCTCGATGTGGACAAAAGCCTGGTCGCGAAAGCGGACCCGGTCGGTCACCGCGCGGGAAATGTTCTCCGCCGCTTCCGGATTTTCCTTTGAGGAAAGAAACGCCTTTCGGCACGCGGTCTCGATTTTCGCCTCGATCCACGGGACCACGGAGCCGTTGCGGCGGATCAGGCGCACGTGGATCGGTTCCGAAAGGGAGCCGCCCGACGGGGAGGGATCCGCCGAGCGGACCGAGCGCTTGAAGACGAGGCTTTTCGCCACATCATGGGCGTCGTTCTCGATCAGTGCCTTCTCGATCAGCAGCGAGAGGTCGTTCTCGGAAAGCTTCAGCCCGCTCCCTTCGCGGGCCTGCTCGAGAAGCCGCGTCGCGACCGAATGGGCCACGTTTGCCACGAACCCGCGGTTCTCCTCGTTGAAAATATCCTTCTCTTCGCGCGAAAGTAGGAGGTCGGTCAGCGCGGCACCGATCTCGTCCGCGACATCCGCGAGGTTGAAGGCGCGCTCCTCGCCCGAGCTCCTGTAGACAAGGATCTCCGGATGCGGGGCCGTATCCTGGTCCAGCGCCTCCCTCCAGGCGAAGCCGGGTTTCTGTTCGCGGGGGGTGGTGACAAGGCGCTTGAGGGCGATGTCTTCGTCGAGGGAGATGTGGCGGATCATAGGGGAGTGTTAAATTTTAAGAATCAAGGTTTAAGTGGCGGCAGATTGCGGTGGGAGTTGTGGCAGCTTTGGAAATTGGTTTTCGAATGAGGAGCTTGAAACTCGCTCCTAGAGATCGTCGTCGGAGACGCCGGAGAGATCGACTGCCCGGCGGTATTCGGTCACGCGGCCTTCGAAGAAATTCGTTTCCTTCTTGATTTCCATCATTTCGGAGAGCCAGGGGAGGGGGTTTGTGATCGGAGGGTTCAAGGGCTCCAGCCCGACCCCCTCGAGGCGGCGGTCCCCGATGTAATCGATATAGGCCGTGAATTCTTCGGACGTCAGCCCCACGGCGGAAACCGGCAGGCAGTCGAGGATGAATTTCTTCTCGAGCCTCACCGCCTCGCGCATCGTCTCGCGCAGGTCCTCGCGGAAGCCCCCGGTCCAGACATCCGGGTTCTCGTCGACGAGGTCCTGGAAAAGCTGGCGCAAAAGCTCGATGTGGTTGGACTCGTCGCGCAGCGTGTAGCTGAACATCTGCCCGATGCCGGGGAATTTGTTCTGGCGGTAGAGGGCCAGGACCATCCCGAAGAGTCCGTAGAATTGCGTCCCTTCCATGCATTGGCCGAAAAGAAACATGTTTTTTGCCAGGGCCTGCTTGTTTTCCGTGAGCGTGAGGTCGGTGTCCCGGCGAAGCGCGCGGCTGTTGCTCACCACGAAATCGGTTTTGTCCTTGATCGTCGCCACGTCCTCGAACATGGCCTCGCATTCGTGCGGGTTGATCCCGAGAGAGCTGATCATGTAGACCAGCGAATCCGCATGGATGTTTTCCTCGTGGGCGTGCCGCCCGAGCACGAGCTTGAGCTCCGGGGCGGTCACGGACTCGCGGATCACGTGCAGGATGTTGTCCCCGACGATTCCCTCCGCCGCCGAAAAATATCCGATCCCCATCTTGATGATCCACCGGTCGACCTCGGAAATGTGCCCGGTGGTGTCCCGCCAGTGCTCGCAGTCCTTCTGCATCTGGATGTCCTCCGGCTCCCAGTGGTTCGCCTTCATCTTTTTGTAGAGGTCATACGCCCACTGGTATTTCAGCGGCAAAATATTGAAGAACATCGTCTGGCGGCCGTTGATGACTCTCTTTGCCGCAAATGCGGCCTCCGCCTTGTCCCTGTCCAAAATGAATTGCCGGTCGCCGATGGTGATCGTGGTGGTTGCCATGCTGAAATTTCCTTTGTTTTTACGGGCGCAGACGGGGATGGCTTGACACAGAAAACTATTTCCTGCCCCGCCCGTGACGCATTTGGAGCATCCCTTTTGGAAGCCGGACCGTCAATAAAAATCCTTTATGTGGTGGTCGATTTTTTATCGGCCACTATATATTGTGTTTTTTTCGGAATTTTTGCTCAATATCAATCTATTGTCGCTTCCTCTTGTTTTCGAACAGGTTTCGTCGATTTTGTGGCAGAGTGGACGTTCTTGCTCTGGCAGAATCGAATGTCCGGCCCGATGAAAATCAGCCTGCGGGCAGTTCCGCCTCTTGTTTGTCGGCCCGTTCCCTGGCACACTGCCAGCCATGCGCGATCCTTTTCTGCAGGCGGCGGTTGACGAGGCAAAAATGGGGCTCTCCGAAGGTGGCATCCCGATCGGCTCGGTGATCGTCCACCGGGGAGAGATCATCGGTCGGGGCCACAATATGCGGATTCAAAGGGGCGATCCGCTTCTGCACGGCGAGATGAGCGCCTTCCAAAACGCGGGACGGCGGCCCGTTTCGGTTTACCGCGAGTGCGTCCTCTATACCACGCTTTCCCCGTGTCCCATGTGCAGCGGCACGGCCCTCCTCTACAAAATCCCGAAAATAATCATCGCCGAAAACATCACTTTTCTCGGGGCGGAAGACTGGTTGCGCCGGAGCGGGGTGGATTTGCAGATTCTTCAAGACCAGGAGTGTATCCGAATGATGAAAGACTTCATCGAGGGGCACCCGGCCCTCTGGAACGAGGACATCGCCGAATAATTTCACGCAACAATTTTGCGCGCTGGGATTGACACGCGGGCGTTATTTTGTGAATATCTCGACTCGCTGCAACGAAGCCGCTGCTTAACCCACTCCGAACAAACTATGGCCGAACCCAAGAAGGAAACTGTTAGAATCGTTCTTCCGGCGCGCCGCGATGGTTCTCCCATCGCCTCCAGCCCCCGGGAAACGGCAATGATCAACCTGCCGCCGAAGCCCGTCCCGGTGCCAGGAGGATCTCCTGCAGTCCCGCCTCCGCCGTCGGCCCCGGTCGGATTGAAGCCTCCGACCCCGATGCCCGGAATGCCGACGGTTCCGAAACCGCCCTCGGTTCCGGCGATCCCCCGGCCACCTTCTGCTCCCGGCATGGTCGTTCCGCCGACACAGGCACCCGCCGTTCCCTCTTTTCCGAAGCCGCCGGCGGCGACTGTCCCGCCCTTGGCACCCAAGCCGCCGACCCCTCCTTCCACCGCTCCGGTCGCGCCAGCCGCGCCCGTCCCTCCCTCCACGTCGCTCCCAAAGGCACCGGCACCGCCCGCTCCTCCTGTGATGCCGACCAAGCCCGTGGCACCGGCACCCCTCCAGGCCGAAGCAAAGAAAGAAACGGCAAAAGTTCCCGCTTCGACGCCCGGCTCAAAGGTCCTGCCCCAGGCGACCGTCCAACTCCAGAAGAAACCCGACCCCTCCATTTCCAAGTCGGCCGTCGGCACGGCCATCACCGTCGCGTCCACGACCCCTGCTTCGGCAGAGGACCTGAACCCGATCATCGGGATTGCGGCTCTCGTCCTGGCACTCGCTTCGCTCGCGGTGCAGGTGTGGATGTTCATCGGTTGATTTCCGGCAACCCTTTCCATCTCATCCCGCCACCGATACCGCCATGTCCAGCCCGCACGTAACCGAACTCAAAGACTCCGACTTCGAATCATTCATCAAGAATGCGGCGACCCCCGTGCTCTTGGATTTCTGGGCCACGTGGTGCGCCCCGTGCCGGATGCTCACCCCTGTCGTCGAGGAAATCGCCGCCGAGAATTCCGGCAAATTCACCGTCGCGAAAGTGAACGTGGACGACTGCCCGGCGGCAGCCTCCCAATTCGGCATCAAGAGCATCCCGACGCTTATTTTTTTCAAGGGTGGCGAAAAAAAAGACCAGGTCGTCGGCGTTTCGGGAAAAGCGGACATCGTCCGCCGCCTCGAAGCGCTTGCCTGATCGGTCCGCCAGCGTGTTCGCGGGCGATCCGTCGGGTCATGCACATCGGACCATTGGTTGTCGCGTTCAAACGACCGGGCTCCGGATCGCGTTGACGAGGGTTTCCCAAGGGAGGACCGCGCACTTCACGCGCTGGGGGAATTGGTGGACGCCGCCGAGGACCTCCAGCTTTTTCGGAACGTCCGGTGCGGTGCCGTCTTTGGCCAGCAAACGGAAATTTCCCGCGAGCGCCAGCGCCGCCTCGCAGGTGAGGCCCTTGACTTCGCCGGTCATGATCGATGCGGAGGCGGTGCAGATCGCGCAGGCGCTGCCGCTGAATTTCGCTTCGGCGAGCGTCCCGCCCTCGATCCGCAGGGCGACGGAAATTTCGTCACCGCAGAGTGCATTGTGTCCGTCGGCGGCGTGCGTCGGGTTTTCCAGCGGGCCGAAATTCCTCGGCTTCTTCGAGTGCTGGAGGAGCACGGCCTGGTAAAGCTCGTTGTCCATCACCGGAAAAATGCCACGGCCTCGTGCAGGATGGCGACCAGCGCGTCCACATCCGGGGGCTGGTTGTAGAGGTAGAAACTGGCGCGGCTGGAGGAAAGGCTTCCGAGCTTGCGCATGAGCGGCTGCGCGCAGTGGTGGCCCGCCCGCAGCGCGAGGCCGCGCCCGTTGGCGAAGAATGCGACGTCGTGGGCATGCACGCCCTCGATGGAAAACGCGACGATTCCGGACTGGCGGACATCGGGGCCGAACACGCGGAGGCCTTCGATTTCCCGCAGCCGTTTGGCTGCGAGGTTGGCCAGCGAGACCGAGTGTTCGCGGATCGCATCGAGCCCGGTGTCGTCCAGAAATGCGATCGCCTCCGCCCATCCGGCCGCCTCGAGGATCGGCGGGGTGCCCGCTTCGAAACGTGCCGGGGGCTCGCGGAACGTGGCGGGTTTTTCGTAGTAGGCCCGGTCCACCATTTCGCCGCCATACTGCCAGGGGGGCATGGCCGCGAGAAGGGCCTGGCGTCCCCATAGCGCTCCGATGCCGCTTGGCCCGCACATTTTGTGAGCCGAACAGGCGAGAAAATCACAGCCGAGTTTCCGGACATCCACCGGCTGGTGTCCGACGCTCTGCGCTCCGTCCACAAAGGTCGTCGTGTCGGACTCCGCCGCCCATTTGCACAGTTCGGCGGCGGGGTTTTCCAGGCCGAGCGTGTTGGGGACATGGACGAAGGCGAAGAGTTTCGGGCCCGCCGCGAGCAGGCGCTTTGCGGACTCCATGTCGAGTGCCGCTCCGTTTTCCAGGACCGGCACAAATGCGACTTTGGCCCCGGTGTCGCGGGCGAGTTTCAGCCAGGGGAGAAGGTTGCTGTGATGTTCCATCTCGGTGAGCAGGATCGTGTCGCCGGAATGGACGTTTTCTCGGCCCCAGGTATTGGCCACGAGATTGACCGCCTCGGTGGTCCCGCGCGTGAAAACGATTTCCTCCCCGTGCGGGGCATTCAACAATTTTGCGAGGCTCGTCCGGGCGTGTTCGTATGCCGCCGTGGCCCGCTCGCTGAGAAGGTGAATCCCGCGATGCACGTTGGCATATTCGCTTTCCAGAAACCTGCTCATGCGGGCGATCACCCGCGTCGGCTTCTGCGAACTCGCCGCGTTGTCGAGGTAAATCAACGGGTGCCCGTCGACCGTCTCCTTCAAAAACGGAAACTGTTCGCGGACCGAAGACAAATTCAAAGCCATTGCGGGGGAATATAACGTGATCCGATCTCAACGCCAGTCCTGAGCAACAGAGTTTTTTGGCAATCGCATATGGGGTCAGGCAAAGATATTTGACACCATCATCTGCTTCACTCACATCCAATCCGTCAGAACTCTTTGACCCAAAAATTCCCCGGGAAATATTCGATGCCTACTTCAGATACGTAGTGTTCCCGGCCGGGGCGAAGCGGCCCACGTTGGCTTTCGGCATCCGGCGATCACGGGTCGATTCGTCCATGTCCAGGAATCCGGCGTTCCCGCTTGCGAACGAGACCATCGCTTTCCCGTTGTGCCGGAAGTGAACGGTCACCTCCCTGGTGTCGATGCCGTAGAATTCTTCCAGCATCGGATTTTTGGCCGATGCCGGACTTTGGAACGTGTTGACCTGCGCGGAGGTGAAGAAGACGACCACTTTCGAAGGATCGGAGAGCTGCCAGCAGTTTTGCAATGATGGCTTGGGATTCGCTGGATTGTAATACCATCCGCCTCCCAGAAGGTTATTGTAACCGGTTCCAATGTAGCCGTTCCGGTATTTCGGTTTGAAAGCGCTGCCGCCAAGCGAAAAGCTGGGATCCGGGCGGAGGCCCTTTGGTATATAGGCTCCCAGTGGTCCGGAAGAGGGATCGAAGTCCCGGCTTCCTTCTTGGGATGCCTTGCTGGCATCGGTTTCCCGGCCCCACCACCAGACGGTTTCCCGCGTCGCAAAGTCATACTCGCACCACGGCCAGAAAACGTAGTTGTGTTCCGCCAGATAATTCACCCCGCCAGCGGAGAGTTGGCGGATGTTGTTCGCAGAAACGGCCAGGGAAGCGCTTTCGTAAACCTTCCAACCCGCACCGCCCGCAACAGCAGCCAGCACGAGAACGATGGCGCTCACCGCCAGCAGCTCAACGAGCGTAAAACCTTTTTCGCGCATAAAAAAGCAGGAAGCCTGCGGGAACTCCGAACAGCAGGATGGTTGATGGCTCAGGAATTGTCGAGGTTTCCGCCAAGCTTGTGTTGATCGCCAGCCCGTCCAACTCAAGCGTGTACCCGGAAGCAACGCCGGAAAAGCGCACCCACCCGACTCGGGCCAGCCCGGAAGCATCCAGGTCAATCCAAGTGCCACCCGCCGTGCCGCCAAGCTGCGCGAGGACATCTGCGTAGCCGAGCCCGTTGAAACCGGAAAGCTGACCGGTGAACGGCGCGCCAAAATCCGCGATACTGGTGCCGCCGGTCGAGGCTGGCCCAGGCGAATCAGCCCAATAATTGCCAAACCAGTTGAAGGTGATCATTCCAACGGAGATGAAGGAGACGCCATCATCACTGACAAACACCTCGCTGGAGTCTGCGCCAGCAACAGCGGCAGGATTCCCCGCAGTGCCAGCGGGGCCGGTGCCTTGAGCCAGAAATACATTCTCCCAAACCCCCAATTCCAGAAGGCTGGGAGTGACAGCAACAAACCGTTCGAGACGGAGCGTGATCTGCCCGCCAAAGCCGATCTGGACGATATTGTTGCCATCCCAATGCGGGGTGAACGGATTGTAGTTCGAGGCCGGGTGGCCGAAAGCACCGGGGACAGTCGGATTGGGCAATCCGAGTGCCGCAGAGGGATTTTCAAGCGATGCGGACACGCCGGTTCCAGCCGTGTAGTCCACCACCTCGACGGCGGTGTAAACAGCCGCATGTGCATCCACACATGCCAGCATTGCCAATATGACGAGGACGCATTTCAAAGTTCTACACATTTTTTTAAAAGGGCCTTCGCCGTGCTCCCCAGGAAGTGAGATCGAGAAGAGCTTGTGTGAGAGGGCCAAGCTGCAACGGATCGGACCCTGTGGGAGCCTATGTTGCGACGTCATGGATGACTTTGGAGGTGCTGGTGACGAACCCTTCCGGCACCTATGGACAAGCGCGGGAAGTTTTTAATCGTCTGATTACCGCTGGAGCGGGCGCCGTTTGCAATGAAGCACAACAAACAATGCGGATGCGACGAGCAGCAACCACAGGGAGATTGGTTCGGGAACTGCGGCGATTGCCGATGTTGGGATATTCGATCCATCAAATGCGTAGGTTGGATCAAATGCAAAAGAAAGCCATTGCCCGTCACTGATCGTGATGTCACTCAAGCCACTAAACGATGTGGACCATGTTCCCGAGGTGGAGCCGAGTGCCGTTGGCATACTGGAGGAAACGCCACCGTCAAAGAGGGACCAGAAGCCATCTGTATTCCATCCCTCCATCAGGAGCACTCCCGAATCAGCTGTGCCCAAAGTATCAGGATTGGGCCACGGCGGGTTGCTGTGACCGAAAGTCCAATTCAGACCGCCGTAGGTGGGATCAAAGGCGATCCCATATACGGCGGTTGGGGAATCCGCTACCGGTTTCCAACCCCAAATGGAAGATTCCGAGGTGAAAATGGTATTGAACATGTCATATGCCGTTGAAGTTCCCTCCCAACGATATCCCCAAGCGTAACTGCCCTCCGAGCTTGTGCCGTTCCACCAATTGACAACGAATGCGGCCTCTTTCGTTCCAGCACCCGCCCAGTACCGAATATCATCGAATGTGGAAACCAGTTGGGCGAACGATGTTCCCGCCATCAACAATGTGGCAGCCAGCAATGCAAATAATGTTTTTTTCATGTTATCCTTTTTCTGTTTTTTGTTTTCACGGGGAGTGTCTTCGGACAGCCTTTCCCCCGTTGTAGAAAAAGGACCACCCCCGCACGGACGATACGCGTCGCCGTTGTCCATTTCAGGACGGTGCGGTTTTCTCCGCCGGTTCGAAACCGGACTTTGACCTATGCGCGACAGTGGGGGAATTTCACCCCGCTTTCCTAGGCCGGCGGATTGGTTGAAAAGAACAAATGGCCGGAAAATGCCCGGCCTGCAACGCGCACAATTTCAGGTCGCGGCAAACCGGTCAAGGCATAACTTTAGATTTTCTAATGGCGCACAAAATTCGCGCGCGGAGGTGCGGAGGGCCCGGAGAAGAGGGGGGGCGGTTTGGGCATCAGCCATAATTGCGGCTTGTGAAATGGCGGCATTTGTGCGTAATTTCCGGGAGTCGGCGGCGCGTTCGGGCGTGTGTGGAACCGCATGGGTTGGGACGCACCGGCGGATTGGACGAACCGGAAAAATTTATGAGCAACGACCCCACGACCTCACGGCGCCATTTCATCAAGACGGCTTTGGCGGTGCCTGCGGCCCTCACGCTGGGACCGGCATGGCAGGCCCAGGCCGCCACTGCAACGTCCGCGCCGGGAACCGGAGCGCTGCCGAGGCGCAAGCTCGGCAGGACCGGCCCGGAAGTCACCCTGATCAGTCTCGGGGGGATGATGGCGGCCCTGAGTCCCGATTACCTCGACATTGCGTGGTCGATGGGCATCCGGTATTTCGACACCGCCGATTGCTACCTCGGCGGGCGCTCGGAAAAAATCATCGCGGAGTGGCTGGCGAAATATCCGGAGCGCCGGAAGGAGATTTTTCTGGTTTCGAAAGATCATCCGAGGCAGGGGCCGGAGCAGCTGCTGGAGATGATCGACCGGAGGCTGGCGGCGTGCGGCACCGATTACCTCGACCTCTTTTTCATCCACGGCCTCGGGCCGAAGGAATACGGGCCGGATGCGGCCAATTGGCCGAAGAGCGACGCCTTCAAGACGGTTTGCGAAAAGCTGAAAAGTTCGGGAAAAGCGAAAATGGTCGGCTTTTCCTGCCATGACGGGACGTTGAACGAGTGCCTGAACGCGGCGGCGGAGGGTGGCTTCGTCGATGCGATCATGCTCAAATACACGCCGTTTTTTACGCCAGGCGACGGTTTCGACAAAGCGGTTTCGGCCTGCCACAAGGCGGGGATCGGGCTGGTGGCGATGAAGACAATGCGGGTCGCGGGGGAGGTGCCGGCACGCATCCCGGAGTTCGACAAGCTCGGGCTGACGACCAACCAGGGCCTGTTGCAGGCGGTTTACAGCGATCCCCGGATTTCCGCAGTCTGCTCGATGATCAACAATGTCGGGGAGATGGAGGCCAACACGGCTGCCGCCCGCGGGTTCAAGGGCCCGCTCAAACTCGCCGCCATCGGGGCGCTGAAGGAAACGGTCCTGGCCCACCGCCGGACGATGTGCCCTGGCTGCCCCTCGTGCGACGCTTTTTCGTCCGCCACCGGGTTCGCGTTTTTGGATATTGCCCGCTACGTCACATACTACGAGCAGGACGGCAACCTGGAAGCGAAGGAATACTACCGGTCCCTCCCTGCGGATCGGCGCGATCACGGGAATGTCGATCTGGCGGCCTTGCGGGAAGGGTGCTCTTTCGGCACCGATTATCCGGAAATTATCCGGCGCGCGAACCGCTACTTCGCGTGACCCCCCCACCGCGCGCCCCTCCCCGGCCACGACCGGGAAAAAAGGTGTTCGTGCGCACGCGGGTTTCCCGCTTCGAGAGGACGGTCAGCATCCTGGTCGTCTGTCTCCTCGCCGCCATCGGGGCCGCCATCTGGGTCAAGGGGAAAATTTTTGACCCCGGGCTTTACAGCCTTCGTGCCGAGGCCCTCAAATCCACGGAAGCACCTGCCGGAGAGAAGGCCGGGAGCCCCGGTGAAAAGGCCCCGGCCATCGCCGGGGGGGCCGCAGAAACCGCCTCGCCCGCATCTGGATTTCCGGAAGGTTACGAGGCACCCGCATCGCCCGCCCCCGCAGCCTCCGCCCCGCCGACCGGAAAACCGATCGAAATCCCCGGAGTGACGCCGATGGGGCCCACCGAATTCTACTCTCCCGACACGCTCTACGAAAAAATTGACGGGCGGGCTCCCGCGTATGAGGGGTTCCACTTCCGGGCACTGCGCTGCCGTTCGTTTTCCGGACCGGGCAGCGCGGGCGGCTATGTGGATGTTTACGAGTATCGCATGGGCTCTCCGTCCGATGCTTTTGGGATCTTCGCGCTCGAGCGGGATCCTGCGGGCGAGCCGCTGGATTTCGCGCCGGATGGATACTCCGGGGAGACGGGCTATTTTTTCCGGCAGGGCGGATGCTACGTGCAGGTCATCGCCTCCGACCAGAAGCCCGGGACCGCATCTCTCGCCGCCACCGTGGCTGCCTGGCTCGCAAAGTCCATTCCAGCCGACGACAAGGGGCTCGACGCCCGCCGGAGGCTGCCGTCACAGGGGCTCATTCCCGAGTCCGTGAACTTCACGCAGGACAACGCGCAGGGGCAGGCGTTTCTCAAGGAGGTGTTCCAGGCGGACTACGCGTCCGGAGGGAAAAAGGTCACCTTTTTCCTGATGGTCACGACGCCGGAAGCCGCAGCCGAGGCCTGGGAGTCGTATCTGGCGTTCAGCGGTCGCTACGGCGGAAAGGCGGAAACCCTGCCGGACGCCTCCGGCGCGAAGGTCTTCCAGGCGCAAAATTTCGGAAAATGGAAAGTGGTCTACCAGCGCGGCGACGAGCTCGGCGGGGTCATCGACGCGCAGGATCCGGTTGCCGCCCGGGCGTTCCTGGAGAAAGTCCTCGAAGGCAAATTCAGACCTCCTGATGTCATCCGGAGAAAATGATGGAGCGAAGAATTGTGTAGCCTTCTCCCGAGAGCGGTTCCTTCGCTGAAAGCCACGTGGCAAAAAGCGGCACCGCCACCAGAAGAAGCCATCGGCGTTTACCATTCCGCAGGGGCCGCGCTCCGGGTGTTTTGTCCAAAAACATGAGCCCGCTATGGCACAATACGGGAAATCCGCAAAAGCCTTCCCCTGCATCCGCCGCGAGGCCGCGAGCACCGCAGTCGCGTTGGCGATTCAGGGTTTGCGGTAAAACCTGAGCGCCTCGATGGGGCCGCCGAAATCCTTGAGCGGATACACACCGTCAGCTCCGCCGGTGCCGGGATCGCGCACGAGATAATCCCATCCGCGCTTCCCGCAAATGACCATGAAATGCGTCACCCCGTCCGGATAGCGCAGACGGATGATGACCGGGTTTCCGCGCAGCAGATTGCAGTCGATGAGGCTGAACGACGGTTTGTCTTCGTAGTGCGGGAGAAGTTTGGGCGTGAAGGCCGGATCCACCTCCGCCGCCTTTTCCCAGTAGAGCCATCCCTCGGGGGTGTATCCGCCTTTCGTGGCGGCCAGAAACGTGTTGAGTCGGCCGGGGTCGGTTTCGATCCCGTATCCGGCGAGCACCATGGCCGCAGAGGCGACCGCGCATCCAACCCCGGACAGCGGGTCCCCGGTCGGCCCCAGCTTGTCTTCTCCCCATTTCGGGTCGGACTGCAAAAAATGGGGTCCGGGCACCAGGATCTCCCCCGGGACGAACAGGCCGCCGGAGGGAGCGAGCGGGCGTTTTTCCATCCAGCCCGGGAGCCAGAAGACCGCGACCGCACAAAGGGCGGCCAGGAACATCGCCGACAGGGGAAATTTGAGTCTTGCGCTCATGGGAAAACAGCCGTTGTTAACGGTCATGCGACCACTGGTTTTTCTGACGGTTCTCACGCTCGCCGCAAGGGCGGACAATTTCAATGAAGTTGTGTTGCAGCAGGTGCGCGCGATGCCGCAGGGCGGCGGCTATGCTGCGACCGCGCGGGCCCACGAAGCGCTGGCCTCCGCAGCCCGCATGGACGCGGGCCATGCCAGCATCCGGGCCAACAGGGCCGTGCCGAGTTATTGCTCGGGCGCGACCTATCTCGTTTTTCTGAAGACACTCGGCGAGTTGCAGCGCCGGGGAAGCCTGCAAATCGGGCGCGGCCAGTGGGAGGCCCTGCTCCCCGTGAGGCTGGCCGACGGCGAGGGAGTCTGGGGCCGGTGGAACGCCAACGGCCCCGGGACCCCCCGCCTCTTCTTCGAACTCGGCCTCGGGAAAAACTTCACATCGTTCGAGGATGCCCGCCCGGGCGACTTTCTCAAAATCTTCTGGACCGATGCCGTGGGGAAAAACGAGCGAGGGCACTCGGTCATCTTCCTCGGCCTGGAGGCCGGGGAGGGAGCCGGATACGTCCGGTTCTGGTCGAGCAACAAGCCGGGGGGCTACGGCGAAAAATCGGTGCCCCGGTCCAAAATCGCCCGCGCGATTTTTTCGCGGCTGGAAACCCCGGCGAACATTTCCGGCATGGCGGTGCTCGCGCGCCGCGACCCGTATCTGGCCGGCCTCCTCACAAACATCTCCAGTTTCGACGAAGCCGCACGGATGTGCGGGGTCGAGGGGGGCATGGCGCGCAAGTGAAAAAGGGGGATCCTGCATGAAGATTTTTCCAAGGAAATGCCGGGGGGAGGGGATCGAGACCGGGGGGCCATCGGGCTGCGGTGGGCCGGACAGTTGATGTCTCCGGACAACCGCAGTAGCCTTCCGGGATGACGTCACCCCGGCTGGCCCTTCTCGCAGCGGTTCTGCTGTCGGCTTTGGGGGCCTGGCTGCTCGCGGGGCATGAGGAAAAATACGCGCTTCAGAAGCTGCTCTTCCGCGCCCGCTACGAGCGGTATGACGAGTGGATCGCCCAGGCGGCAAAGCGATACGGGGTCAGCCCCTCGCTGGTGAAAGCCGTCATCTGGCGCGAGTCGAGATTCCACCCGGACAAGCTGGGGACGCGCGGGGAGACCGGCCTGATGCAAATCACCGAAGGGGCCGCGCGGGACTGGGCGCTGGCGGAAAAAGTGGAAACCTTTGTGCCCACCGACCTCCTCGACCCAAAAACCAACATCGAGGCCGGAACCTGGTATCTCGCCAACGCCCTCAAACGCTGGTCCGGCAAGGATGATCCGGTCCCCTTTGCCCTCGCGGAATACAACGCCGGACGCACCCACGTGGTCCGCTGGGAGAAAAACTCGGGGCTCGGCGGAGGATTTGGGGCGGAGGCCCTGCACGGCATCATGGACTTCCCCTCCACACGCGCCTACATCCGCTCGATCGTCGACCGGTATCTCGATTTCAAAAAACGCGGGGAATTCCCCGGCGAAGCCGAATGACCGCTCCGGCAACCCATCAAGAGACGGGCAGGATGTCCATGCCACGGAACCGGCTCTCAGCTCTCCGAGATCAACTGCCGGAGGACAAATGGGAGGATCCCGCCGTTGCGGTAGTAGTCCACCTCGATCGGGGTGTCGATCCGCAGTTTCACGGCCAGCGATTCCGTTTTTCCATCCTTGCGTTTGATCGCGAGGGTGACGTCCTGTCTCGGCTGGATATCTTCGCCGAGGCCGGTGATGTCGCAGGTTTCCGAACCGTCGAGGCCGAGGGTTTCGGCGCTGACGCCTTCGGGAAATTGGAGGGGCAGGACGCCCATGCCGACCAGGTTCGAGCGGTGGATGCGTTCGAAGCTGCGGGCGACGACCGCCTTGATGCCGAGCAGCCTGGTTCCTTTGGCGGCCCAGTCGCGGCTGGATCCGGTCCCGTATTCATGGCCCGCGAAAACGATGAGAGGCGTTCCCTCGGCCTGGTATTTCATGCAGGCGTCGTAGATGCTCATCATCTCGCCGGAGGGATGGTGGACGGTCCATCCGCCCTCGATCCTCGTGCCGTCGGCGTTCGGGGGGATCATCAGATTCTTGATGCGGACGTTGGCGAACGTGCCGCGCGTCATCACGCGGTCGTTGCCGCGTCGACTCCCGTAGCTGTTGAAATCGGCTGCCGCGATCCCGTTCCCGACAAGGTATTTCCCGGCCGGCGAGCTGGGTTTGATGGCCCCGGCCGGCGAGATGTGGTCGGTGGTGACAGAATCCCCGAAGATTCCCATCGGGCGGGCTCCGGAGATTTCCGTGATCGAGCCGGCCTGCATGCCGAAGCCGATGAAGAACGGGGGTTCCTGGATATAGGTGCTCGAACCGTCCCACCCGTAGATTTGGCCGGTGGAAGCGGGGACCTCGTTCCACTTGGGGTTCTGCCCGGAAAACCCGGTGTAGAGTTCTTGAAAAACCTCGGGCTTGAGGGAGGCCCGCATCTCGGCCCGGATCTCTTCGAGGCTCGGCCAGATGTCCTTGAGGTAGACATCGACACCATCCTTGTCCCGGGCGATCGGTTCCTTTGAAAGGTCGATGTCCACGCGTCCGGCGAGGGCGAACGCCACGACGAGCGGGGGGGACATCAGGAAATTCGCCCGGATGTTCTGGTGGATGCGGGCCTCGAAGTTCCGGTTTCCGGAGAGCACGGCGGCTGCCACGAGGTCGTTCCGGACAATCGCGGTTTCGATTTCCGGGTTGAGCGGGCCGGAATTCCCGATGCACGTCGTGCACCCGTAGCCGACGATCTGGAACCCCAGGTCGTCGAGGTAGTGCTGCAGGCCGGTTTTTTCCAGGTAGTCCTTCACGACGCGCGAACCGGGCGCGAGCGAGGTCTTCACCGACGGGTCAACCCGGAGCCCGCGCAGCACCGCCTTCTTCGCGAGCAGCCCGGCCCCGAGCATGACGCTTGGGTTGCTGGTGTTCGTGCAGCTCGTGATCGCGGCGATGAGCACCGACCCGTCGCGGAGTGTGCTGTGTTCCTCGTGAAATGGGGACCGGGGAAAATCCTTCACCGTGTCCGGGGTGGGGCGGTCTGCGACCATCTCCGACTCGTCGGCCGACAATGCGCCGTTGATTTTGATGCTCGCGCTGCGCCCGAGATCGGAGGCCGATTTGCCGTAGCCGCCTTCCGAGACCGGTTTCGTGAGGAGGGCGGAGAACGTGTTTTTGAGGTCGGGGAGATCGATCCGGTCCTGCGGGCGCTTCGGCCCGGCCACTCCCGGGCGGACGGCGGCCAGGTCGATCTCGACGTCGACGCTGTAGGCGATCTCACCTTTGCGCGGCATGCCGAAAAGGTTTTGCGCGCGGAAATAATTTTCGAACGCCCGGCACTGGGCGTCGGTGCGTCCGGTCGAGGCGAGGTAGTTCACGGATTCCGAATCGACGGGGAAGAACCCCATCGTGGCACCGTATTCCGGGGCCATGTTCGCGATGGTGGCGCGGTCGGTGAGCGGGAGGCCGGCGGCCCCCTCGCCGTAGAATTCCACGAATTTTCCGACGACCTTTGCGGCGCGGAGGATCTGGGTGACATGGAGGGCGAGATCGGTGGCGGTGACGCCTTCGCCGAGCCGGTTCGCGAGGTGGACGCCGACGACTTCCGGCGTCAGGAAATAGACCGGCTGCCCGAGCATTCCGGCCTCCGCTTCGATTCCCCCGACGCCCCAGCCGACGACCCCGAGCCCGTTGATCATCGTGGTGTGCGAGTCGGTGCCGACGAGCGTGTCGGGATAATAGATCCGAGATTTCGGGTTCGAGTTTTCAAATTCCTGGCTGAGCACCCCCTTGGCGAGGTATTCGAGGTTGACCTGATGGACGATGCCGATCCCGGGAGGGACCACGCCGAAGGTCTTGAATGCCTGCTGGCCCCATTTCAGAAACTGGTAGCGCTCGCGGTTGCGTTTGAATTCCATTTCCAGATTCAGCCGGAGAGCGTCCGGCGAACCGTAGAAGTCGACCTGCACGGAATGGTCCACGACGAGGTCCACCGGCACGAGCGGCTCGATGATCGCGGGATCTCCGCCGAGGGATTTCACGGCGCTGCGCATGGCGGCGAGATCGACAAGGAGAGGCACTCCGGTGAAATCCTGGAGGACGATCCTGGCCACCACAAACGGGATTTCTTCTTCTGCGGGTGCCTTGGCATCCCAGTTCGCCAGCGCCTCGACATCCTTGGCCTGGACTTTTTTTCCATCGCAGTTGCGGAGGACGGATTCGAGGACGATCCGGATGCTGACCGGGAGTTTCGAGACCGGGCCGATCCCCAGTTCCTCCAAAGCCGGGAGCGAATGCAGGATGCCGGGTCCGTTGTTGCCGGAGTCAAAGGGACGAAGGGTGTCGAATGCCGATTTCATGGATGGGACAAATGAAGCAGGTTTTGTGCTGAGCGCGCAATACCGCGCCAAAAAAATTATCCCGATTCGGACATCTTTTCAGAGAGGCTGCGGAGAAGCCGCCTTCAGGAAGGGATCGAGCTGTCGGCCGACGGCGGCGAGTGACTCCCGCGCCCGATCTGGTATTGCCGGGTATTGCCGCTGAGCATTACCGCTTGCATCGGGTGGTTTTTTCTCCAGATTTCCCCCTGCCATGCCAAAACTCGCCATCATTTTCGGTCTGATCTTGGACACGCTCGGGGTCGCCTCGTTCATCGCCACCGGTGCCACCCATTTCACCGCGCTGATCCCCTCCATTTTCGGAACGGTCATCTTCCTGAGCGGGATCCTCGCGCACGTCCGCCCGGGGATCCGGAAGCACGCGATGCATGTCGCGGCGCTTTTTGGTCTGTTCGGGACACTCGGCGGCCTTGGCATGGGGCTGCCGAAGCTGGGAGCCGTTCTGGAGGGAACCGCCCAGCGGCCAGTCGCGGTCGTCATGCAGATCTCGATGGGCCTGATCGCCCTCGTTTTTCTGGCGCTCTGCGTGAAATCGTTCATCGATGCGCGGCGGGCCAAACCGGAAAATTACGGCGGGTAGATTACGGCGGGTAGAAGGGAACGGAGCACCCCGTTGTAGAGGACGGGGGCACCCCGTTGTCGGAGCACCCCCGCTTTTGGATGGCTGTAAGCCGGATTCTGTCCGGTCCGCAGCTTTCGCCGGAACCTGGACGGCCATTTGTCTTGCCCCGCGCCTTCCGGTCGGGGCAGCCCTTGCGGGCTGCGACTATTACCCGGAGGTCACCCTCGGCTTTCGCCTCGGGATCGGGCAGGCAACCCGGATCCTCCTGTTCTGTCTTGCACCGCATGGGGTTTTTCGTGCCCCCGGGCTCGCGCCCGGGGCGGTGGGCTCTTACCCCGCCTTTTCACCCTTGCCTTCAGGCTTTCGCCGGAAGGCGGTCTGTTTTCTGTGACACTTTCCGTCGGCCGGAATTTTCACTCCGGCCTCCCGCGCGTTTTACGCGGCATGCCGCCTTGTGGTGTCCGGACTTTCCTCTCTCCGCCTGCCTTCCGGCAACCGGAGAACGGCCGTCCGCCATCGGAAGGGAGCCTACACCGGGACGGCGTCCCGTGCAAGCAGAGCTTCCGCGACACGAACCTATCCGACCGCAAGAAATTTCCCATTTTACATTTTCTGGAATCCGCCTTTGATGCACAGTTCGTCTGTTCATCATGTTCAACTGGATCCTCAAGAAAATCATCGGCTCGAAAAACCAGCGGGAAATCCGCCGACTTCAGCCGATTGTCCGCCGCATCAACGAGCTGGAGCCGGAACTTCAGCATCTGGCGGACGAAGACTTTCGCGCCAGGACGCTCGGATGGAAGGAACGGCTTTCCAAAATCGAGGATCCCACCGTCCTGGCTGCCGAGTTGGACACGCTTCTTCCCGAGGCGTTTGCGGTGGTAAAATCCGCCGCGCGGCGGCTCGTCGGCCGGGGGATCACCGTCTGTGATCAGCCGCTCACGTGGAACATGGTCCACTTCGATGTCCAGCTGGTGGGCGGGATCATCCTGCACCGCGGGCGGATCGCCGAAATGGCGACCGGCGAAGGCAAGACCCTCGTGGCCACGCTTGCGGTCTACCTCAATGCGCTGAGCGGGCGCGGGGTCCATGTGGTGACCGTGAACGACTACCTTGCCAAGCGCGACGCGGAGTGGATGGGCCAGCTCTACACTTTTCTCGGGCTTACGGTGGGCGTGATCCAGAACGACCAGACCCCGGAATACCGCCGCGCCCAATACCAGTGCGACATCACCTACGGCACCAACAGCGAGTTCGGATTCGACTACCTCCGCGACAACGGCATGGCCACCAGCCGGGAGCAGCAGGTCCAGCGCGGGCACTATTTCGCGATCGTCGACGAAGTGGACTCGATCCTCATCGACGAGGCCCGGACCCCGCTCATCATCAGCGGGCCCGCCACCGTCTCCACCCACCAATACGACCGCTTCAAACCGCTCATCGAACAGCTCGTCCGCAAGCAGACGATGCTCTGCAACCGGCTCGCCAGCGAGGCCAAAGAGCAGATCGAGGCGGGCAGGCCCGAGGAGGCCGGGCGCACCCTCTTCAAGCTCAAACTCGGACAGCCCCGCAACAAGGCGCTCCTCCGCATGATGGAAGATCCGGAAATGCGCAAGGTCACCGACAAGGCCGAGCTCGAATTTTACAAGGACACCGACGGCAAGGCGGCGCTCGTGGACCTCAAGGAGGAACTGTTTTTCACCATCGAGGAACGCCAGCACGACGCCGACCTCACGGAGCAGGGACGGAGCTACCTCAACCCGGATGACCCGAACGCCTTCGTGCTCCCCGACCTCCTCACCGAGTTCGCCGACATCGAAAACGACCCGGCCCTCGACGCGGCGGGAAAAGCCCGGGAAAAAGCCGCCCGCCAGCAGCATTGCGACGCGCAGGCGGAACGCATCCACAACATCGCCCAGCTCCTCAAGGCCTACTGCCTCTACGAAAAAGACGTCGAATATGTCGTCGAGGAAAACAAGGTGATGATCGTGGATACGTTCACCGGGCGGAAAATGCCGGGCCGACGCTGGAGCGACGGGCTCCACCAGGCGGTCGAAGCCAAGGAAGGCGTCCAGATCGACCGCGAGACCCAGACCCTCGCCACGATCACCATCCAAAACTACTTCCGGCTCTACGAAAAACTCGCCGGCATGACCGGCACCGCCGAGACCGAGGTCAACGAGTTTCACGACATCTACGCGCTCGACGTCAACGTCATCCCCACGAACCAGAAGGTCGCCCGCACCGACGAGAACGACCGGATTTTCAAGACCCGCCGCGAAAAATACAATGCCTCGATCGAGGCGATCCGCGAAGCGCACGGGCGCGGGCAGCCGGTGCTGGTCGGCACCGCGAGCGTCGAATCGAGCGAGCTGCTCAGCCGCATGCTCAAGCTCCAGAAAATCCCCCACACCGTCCTCAACGCGAAATACCACATGCAGGAGGCCGAGATCGTCGCGCGCGCGGGCCTTCGCGGAGCGGTGACGATTTCAACGAACATGGCCGGACGCGGCACCGACATCAAACTCGGCGAGGGCGTCAGCGAACTCGGCGGCCTCTACGTCATCGGCACCGAGCGCCACGAATCCCGCCGCATCGACCGGCAGCTCCGAGGGCGCTGCGCCCGCCAGGGCGACCCGGGCCGCTCAAGGTTCTACGTCAGCTTCGAGGACGACCTCATGCGGAATTTCGGCGCCAGCGACCGTATGACGAAAATCATGGAGACCTTCGGCCTCAAGGAGGGCGAAGAGCTCGAGCACCCGTGGCTGAACAAAAGCGTCGAAACCGCCCAGAAACGCGTCGAGCAGCGCAACTACCAGATGCGCCGCCTCACGCTCGAATTCGATGACGTGATGAACCAGCAGCGCGAAGTCGTCTACGGCTACCGCAACGAGGTCATGGATTCCGAGAACACCCGCAGCCTCATCCACGAGGTGATCACCGAGGTCGTCCCGAAGAAGGTCGCGGAATTTCTGGAAGCCGTCGAGGGCGAGGAGCCGGATCCGGAGGGTCTCCTCCAGTGGATCAACTCGACATTCCCGCTCGGCCTGACCCGCGAGAAGGCGGCGCTCGATTCGCGTTCCGTCGAGGAAAACGGACGGTTCCTCATGCAGACGATCCGCGATGCCTACGACCGCAAGGCCACGCTGGAAAACCCGGACGCCCTGCGCGGGCTCGAGCGCTACATCATTCTCAACGCGGTCGACCGGCTCTGGCAGGAACACCTTTACGCGATGGACGGCCTCCGCGAGGCGGTTTACCTCCGCGCCTTCGGGCAGAAGGACCCGCTCGTCGAATACAAGAACGACGCCTACGGGATGTTCATCGAGCTGATGGACAGCATCAAGGCCGAGATCCTCAACAACCTCTTCCGCAGCACCACGAACCTCCAGGCATTCGAGCAGCTCCTCGCCAGCCTTCCCCAGAACCTCCTCCGCGCCGATCCCGCCGCCCGGGCGCGTCCCGCCGCCGCAGGCCCCGCAGGCGGGCAGACCCTGTCGGAAGATGCCCCGCCCGCCCCGAAACTGGAGCTCCCGATCAAGCGCGAACTCCCAAAGGTCGGCCGCAACGACCCCTGCCCGTGCGGGAGCGGAAAAAAATTCAAATCCTGCTGCGGGCGCACTGCCTGAGACCAGGCTTGTTCCTTTTGCGCCCGTGAGATAAACCGCCCAGATGAACGCCCGCGACGCATTTCTCAAAGCTTTTACCAGTGTCGCCGGGACGGGGGATTTCCATTCCAGCGGATCGTCCCCGTTTTTCTTTCCGAAACTCGCGGTCGAGGGGTTCGGGGAGTTGGCATTTCCGCTTTCGGCCTCGCAGGCGAGAGATCTGATCCCGCTTGCGGAGACTGCCCCTTACGGGCTCGGAGAAAAAACCGTGCTCGACGAGAACGTGCGCAGATGCTGGCAGATCGACGCCGCGCGGCTTTCTTTCGATGCCCCCGGGTGGCAGGACTATCTCGACCGCACCGTCGCACGTGTCCGCGAGGATCTCGGCATCACCGGAAAGGTTGACGCGCTCCCCTACAAGCTTCTCATTTACGGAAAAGGCGGGCACTTCCGCGCGCACCGGGACACGGAGAAACTCGACGCGATGTTCGGCACCCTGATCATCGCGCTGCCGTCGGCCCACGAGGGCGGGCGGCTCTTCATCCGGCACGACGGGCGCGAGGTGGAAGTGGATTTCAGCCGCGAGGACCACGCGTTCCAGCACGTGGCATTTTTTGCGGATTGCGAGCACGAGGTCGAGCCGGTGCGCTCGGGGTTCCGTTGCTGTCTGGTTTACAACCTGCGCCTCGCGGCCGGCGATCCGGAGAAGCTGAATCTTTCCCTCACCGCCCAGGCCCGGACCCTGCTGGCCCCACTGCAAAAGCTGCGCGGCGAGCGGGCGGGCGAACTGGCCGCCGTGCTGCTGGAGCACAGCTACACCGAGGCGAATCTGTCCCTGCGGAACCTCAAAGGGCACGACCGTTCACGCGCCCACGCCCTGTTCGCCGCCGCCAAGGAATCGGGCCTCATCGCCCACCTCGCCCTCGTCACGTTCCACCAGACCGGGGAGCTCGAAGACGGTTACGATTACGGACGCAGACACCGATACGACGACGATGCCCCGGATGACGGCACGATGGGGCAAGTCTACGAGGAGGAGCTCTCGATCGGCAACTGGCGGAACGCCGACGACCGCAGTGTTGATCTCGGCACCTATTCCATTGATTCGGAAGCACTCATCACCGGGGAAAAATTTGAAGAGGGCGATCCGGACGAAAAGGAAGCCGAGGGTTTCACCGGCAACGCTGGCTGCACGATGGATTACTGGTATCGCCGTGCTGCCATCGTTTTATGGGGCGAGGACGACCACGAGCGCATCCTCTGCCGATACGACTTCCGGGGAGCCTGCGCATCATTCGCGGAGCTTGCCGCATCGGGGGACACCGGCCCGGTGTCGGCGTTCCACCGGCTCGGCGAGGCGCTTGTCGGACATTATCACGACTGCCCGGCGTCGGGCATTTACCACAACGCCCTGCACGATTCCGGCGGCCACCCGTTTCCCTTGATGCTCGGGGCGATCTCCCGCGCCGGATCGCGCGATTTACTCACCCGGTTTCTTGCGAAGATCAACCCGGAGCATTTCGTGCTCTGCGACACAAAGCTCTGGTCAAAACTTTTCAAAGCGTTTGGTTTCGGTTCCTTCGGGAAGGTTTGCGAGGATCTGGTCAACGGCGGAGTGGAGGCGAACCGCCGGGCGCTTTTTCAGATTCTCGACGCGCTTCTTGCCTGCCGGGATGCCTCCGCTTGGGCCGGTGCCGTTGCCGGACAGCTCGCCGTCCTCGCTCCCGCCGAACCCGGGCCACACCGGACGCGGGAGGACCGCGATCCACAGACACCCGGAGACCGGGAGGAAGCCCGCATCGTTCTCGCTGCCTCCCACCTCCTGGAGGAGGCGGAGGACCGCCGGGCCGCAGCCGACTTCCTCCTCGCCGATTCCTCTCTCGCCTATATTCGCGGGATCCTCGGGCCGACCCTCTTGGAAAAACCCGTGAGGAAATGTCTGGAGGTTGAAAACTCGCTCGCCCCTGAAATTCTCGCCTTCGCAAAAAAGCTCCTTGCGGACGAAATCGCGCGGCCGCTGAATCCCTACCCGGATTGGACGCGCCCCCGCCCGCAGCGCACCCCGCAGATCTCCGTGCTGATCGGCGAGTTGCTCGCCTTCATGGCTGATCCTGCGGAGGAAACCCACCGCTTCACCAGATCGCAAGGCGAGCGCACTCTCCTCGAGGATTTCATCCGCAGGCATGCTCTCGACCTCGACTGCGTCACGATCACGAAAGGCCGCCCCTACACGCTCGCTTGCACGAAGAACGACAAATCCCATCAGCGCGCTCTCGCCCGTCGCGCCAAGGATGAGGAGATGCTTGGCCTGCTCGGGACATGAGCGGGCGCATCACCGGAGACAAATCGTTGTAGAGGCCCTTGCCAAGGGCCTGGTCCCGGGAAAGGCGGTTGGCACAACCGCCTCGATCAACAAGGCTGGACTTTGAGGCCCCTCTCTCGGGGGCTTGCGGATTCCCTCTTTTATGTTCAGGGGGTGAGATTGCGGAAATACACCGTGCGGAATTTCACCGTGTTGTCGGCGGGGTCGAGAAAGCGCTCGACGATGGCCTCGAGGCGCTGTTCGCCGTTGACGACCAGACGTCCGTCGGGTGTTTGTTTCAGCGCCTGCCCGATGCTGTAGAGGCTGAAGACGCTTCCGCGCGCGGACATCAGGTTCGCAATGCCGCGGACGGTTTCCTCCGATTCCTCGCCACCATCCGCCACGCCCTTGACCTCGATGATCTCCCCCTGGGAATCGTAGGCGTTGGAGTTGCCGTAGTATTTTCCGGGATTCGCCCCGGTGGCCAGGGTGTGCGCGTAAATGTTGCGGGCGATGTCCTCGGCCTGCGCGGAGGTGAGCGTGCCGCCGGAAGCGTTGGTGGTGACTCCCTCGAACAGGGCCTTGAGCGGATAGATCCGCTCCATCGGAACCGCCACAGAGTTCGTGTTGCCAAACGGCTGCGCCTGCGCGTTCATGTTGATCCGCCCGGCGATCGTCGTGCCGTGCGGCTTGAAAATGTTCGTCGCGGCGGCGGGCACATCCATCGGGACGGTGAAGAGATCCATGAACGCCCAGTCGGGGACCTGCTTCGTGTCGGCGTATTTATTGGGCTGGAGCCGCAGGGTACGCCAGGGCGCACCTGCGGCTGTACGATGAATTCCAGTGTGGATATAACCCAACTCCGCGGGCGACTTGACCAAACCATCGGGATTCTTTGTTCCAGAGGAGTCCTTGGGAGAGGGCATGTAAAAACTGAAATCCGTGACATTGCCATTCTGGTCGGTGTCCTGTTGAGGAACGATCAATACATCGGCGGGCTTGCCCACGGAGCGGATGGAATTGACCATGCCGAAGGTATTGTTGCCGCTGGTACAGTATTTCAAATCGCTTCCGAATTTTGTAACACGCGGATCGTCGGCTTCCGTCGTGTGAATGCTGTTTTCCGGCGTTCCCGGAGGATCCACTTTGCACCAAAGCGAATAAGTATTATTATCCATCCTTCTCCTTTCAGGAATTGCTTGCAACGGGCCATTGGAACCCGAAAAAGACACCACGGCTTGCAGATTGTCATCAGGAGCCACAGGACGAGAAGGAATCGGCGCGGGCGGATTTGTTCCGCTTGACAGCCCGTGGAGGTTCATCATTCGCGTGACCACCATATAATTGCCCGCCGTCAGATCAGGTGAAGGGGAGCATTCAGCCGCATTGATTCCAATGGATGTGGTGGCACGACTAAATTGCACGACGGGGGTTCCAGTTCTGGTCAGGAACTGTGTTGACAGGCTGTAGTCCGTCAATCTCACGGAATCAATTCCGTAATTCAGGGGCAGATAAAACTCGATCTTGAAAGTCACGGTCCAAAGATCGTCAGACACCCACACGCCGACCTCGTTGATCAATGGCATGCGCGAAACTCCCGTGTAATAGTTAAGCCCTCGCCCCAAGTCAGACTCCGCCTGGGTTCCTTGTTCCGTGGAAAAGGTTAACTTCCCCCCCACGGTTTTGTAAAAACCCTTTAATGGAACAACCACCTTCTGCGCCGATTCCTTGCACCGTACATAATCGACGATTTCAATGGCGAATTGAGTCAGGCGATTCGGATCGATGGCTTCACCGCTGGTGTCAGTCGGCCAATATTTACTCTGAAGGCTGGAGTTTGTTGACGTCATCGGCCAATCGCTGCGTTTCAGATAATTCACCAAAAGTTGGAGCGTCTTACAGAGATTTGTATTATTAATAATCGAGCTGGCTCCATCAATTGGGCCCAATCCCGGATCGCTGTTCGCAACATTGAGAATGTCCAAAAAATAAGGCGCGCCGTTGGCGGGATCATTGGTATTAGTGGGGTTCGAGTAGGTCAGGATATTGCCGCTGACATCCCGGGGCGCGTATTTCTCCTGAGTGGTCAGCACGATGCGCGGCTCATTGAAAAACGTGCTGTTGGGGTCGTGGTTGTAGTGGGTGACCTCGAATTTGTTCGAGTTGATGACGCCGGAGAGGTTCGTGCCGAGGCGGCGCGCGTCGTAGGGGGAGTTGAACAGGCGGAGGACGTTGGTGAAATTATTGGGCGTGATCGCGGCGCGAATGGCGTCGGCGTCCGCGACGGTCATGCCCGGCAGGCTGGGCAGGTTCAGTTGCGAGGGATTGCCGGGGGGCACGCCGGGGGCGCCGCGTTTCCAGGCGATGTTGTAGTTGAGCTTGCTGCTTTCGTCGTCCGCCCAGTAGGCGTAGCGCCCGATGATGGGATTGGCCTTGTCCGTCAGGTTGGGGGATTCGTTCGTGTCGGTCGTGCCGTCCTGGCGGACGTAAATCCACCGGAGCGGCAGTTCGACAATGCCGCTGTTCGTGTCGGCGGGGTCCTTCGAGCGGTCGGTGATGAGATAGGTCTTGGGAAGCTGTTCCTGCAGGATTTGCGCGTTGAGATTTGGCGGGCGCAGCGCGCCGGTGAGATTGGTGTTGCCGATGCCGGAGTAAAGATCGACGGAATTTGTCAGCTTGCCGAAGCCCGAACCGGAGGAAACGATGCGTCCGGGGAAGCTGATCCAACTAATATTAGTGTCGGCGATTTGTTGGTGCAGCGTGCCAACGAGCTGTTCGACGCCCAACTGGGCGAAATAGCCGGCGCGGGCGCGTTCGAGATGGGAATGGGCCGACGCGCGCTCGATCCGCATGGCCATGGTGAGGCCGACGATCAGAACGGTGACGATGACCAGGATGGCCAGGGTCACGACAAGCGCGATCCCTCTGTGGCACCGGCATCCTGCCGGTGTCTTGACCCATCGGCAGGATGCCGATGCCACGATTCGGGGCCTTTTCATCGGGCGTTCTCCAAAAATACCCGCGTGGTGTAGGCGCGCGCGCCTTTCGCGAAAACTCCAAGTCCCGCCGCGCTTTGAATCTGCGCGATGCAATCGGCCGCGTTGGTCGCGGAGTTGACCAAGCCGCTGAGTTGCGATTGCAGGGAGGCGTTCATGAGGCCTGCGGTGCGCTCGTCGAGGAGGACGAGGGAAACCTCGACGGAAAACGGCAGCGCGCTTTCCGTTCGGGAATCGTATTGCCCGCCTGCGGGCTTCAATTCCACGCCGTTCTTGTCCAGGCAGCGCGTCCAAAATCCCACGACATTCTCGGCGAAGAGGCCCAGGTAGCCACTGGCGGAGTCGGCGGGGGCGGCCTGCGCCAGGAGATTGTCATCCACCCACGTTTGATTGGAATAAATTTGATACCAATTATTCGTGTCGTCGGAATCCACCATGAAGCGGCAGAGGCTGGCGCGGGGCGGGTTGCCGGTGCTCCAGCGAACGAAGTAGCCGTATTCCGCGAGATCGCCGGCGGTGCTGTTCCGCGCCATGGGAGCCTGCCAGAACAGGGCGCTGGGATTGCGGTTCGCAGCGGTCACGGCGTCGGGATTGAGGATGAACTGGAGGTTCGTCTGACCGGCCGAAGAGCCGCCGAGCGGCAGGATGGCGGCGCGCAATTCCTGGGCGATGAAATCGGTGAGCGCCCGCCCGTTCTGGCGGCGCTCCGCGTTGCTGTTGCCGGATTTCCAGGCAAAGCTCACCGAGCCGACGATCTGGGCCAGCAGGACGACCAGCAGGAGGGTGATCGCCATGGCCACCAGAAGCTCAAGCAGGGAAAACGCGTGGGAACGCGAAGACTTAGTATCCATAATTCGCGATGCCCGCCTGGAGGATGTTCGTCGTGCCGGCCGCGGCGCCATACGGCCATTTGAAAGTCATTTGTACCCGTTGGGCGTCGTTCACGTCGGGAGTCAGCTTGACCGCGCATTCATACACCGCGCCCGACGGCGGGCATTCGGAACCGTCGCGATCGAAGTAATAGTTCGTGCCGTTCGTTAAGGTCGTGAGATTGGAATAGGGCATCGCCTTCAGGGAATTGAAAACCTGCCGGCTCATGGCGGCGAGCGAGGTGTCGGAACTTGAGGACTTGTCCGACTGCATGGCGACGGTCAGGAGCCCCATCATGGCGGTGATGGCAAAGGCGAGGACGCCGATGGCAAGCACAACCTCGACCAGGCTGAACGCGGAAGCAAAAGATGAAGGATGATGGATGATGGATGAAGTTGCGCGCGGCAGCGTGCCGTTTCGAATTCCCCATCCGATCCGCCGTCCCGCGCTTTTCATGGCCGCTCGATTTTTCCGCGCCCGGTCGCCCCGATGATGGAGATGCGGTACCAATTCGCGGCTCCGCCGGCGCCCGGGCGGGTGTATGCGGTCCTGGAGCCCTGGCGCGAACCTTCGACCAACTGAATCTCCGCGGCGGAGCTGGGCTTGCTGAGCGCCCCGGAGGGCAGGAAAACGCGAAATGCGTAGTTGCCGACCTGGGCGCCCTGATATTTGACGGGAAGCGTCGAATCCGCCGCAAAAGGCAAAGAACTCGGAGAGTTGTCGATAAAGGACGAATTTGTTTCAGACTCGACCACAATGCCGGTTGGCAGGTTCAGCCATTGGGACACCTGCCTCCATTCCTGTGCCGCATCCTCCGCGTTGTATTCGAGCAGGGTGAACGCCCGGTGGCCGCCTCCCGTGTTGTCGTCGGTGTTCAAGACGAGTGCGGTCATGACATTCTTGGACATGGAATGCTGGCGGGCCTGGTCCACGAGAAACGCGATCTGGTTGCCGCTGCCGGCCAGCTTGCCGCCCGTGTTGAACATGGGCGCAAGGAGGGACGTCAGGATCACCATAATGCCCATCACGACCAGAAGCTCGACAAGACTGAATCCTCGGCGGCTTGTTTCGTTCATAATAAGTGATTCAGCTTCCGTCCAAACGGATGATCTCGCATGTTTATTTTTCATTCGCAGTTCCCTCGTTTTCGGCGTCCGCCGACAGGGACGCCGAGATGATTTCAAAAACCGCCGCCGCGTGAATCGCGTGCGCCTCCGCCGTGGGATGGTTGAGGCCGTTGGCCAGCATGGCGGTGGTGTCCACGCCCGCCGCCGCGAGTTCATCCCATTTCGCATAAACATCCGCGACCGGCACATTTTCCTCGCGGCCGATGCGCCGGACGATGTTCGCGTAGCGTTCCACCACGCCTTCGTTTTGAAAACGCATTAGAACGCGAAGAAATCCCTTGTCCGTTGTGTTGTCATTTTCCCGGCCGGCCATGTGGGTGGAGGTCAGCAGGATGATGTCCGCCGGCGTTTTTGCGCGGACGGCACCAAGGATCTCCCGCGTCGAGTTTTCAAAGGCATCGGCGGAGGCCGGCTCAAAACTAAGATCATTTGCGGCAAATGCCACCAGCACCAGATCAGGCTGGTGACGGATGACATCGCGCTCAAGGCGTCCGAGGGCGGCTGTCGCGGTGTCGCCGCCGATGCCCGCGTTGATCACGCTGAGCGTCGCCGCGGCCGCCCCGGGGAATTTTTCCGCGAACATTTTTTTGAGGCGGCTGTGATAAACGTCCTCGGGAATAAACAATCCGTTTGCGGTGGAGCCCATCGTCACGCTGTCGCCAAAGGCGACGACCACCACGGGGCCGCACGACTTTTGATCGGCGTTCTTTTCCCGGACGCGCTGGCGGAACCGGGCGAGAAGCGTTTCTTTGGCGGGCTTAGTTGGAGCACACAGGTTCATAAACAGGAGAAGCGGTTGATTTCAGAATTTCAGAGATATCCGTCCAGGGTACGTCCTGCGGAAGGCGTCCTCCGCGGGCGGCCAGGGCGGCGGTGGCACCGGCGGCCTCCCCCATGACGACGGCGTTGCCGGTGACGCGATAGCTGGAGTGGGCGATGAAATCGCCGCTGATGCAGCGGCCCGCCATGAGCAGGCCATCCACATCCCGCGCGATCAGCGCCCGCAGGGGGATGTCGTAGGGCCTGGCGGTGAAGGCGTTCGTCTCGATGCCCTTGTCCCGCTTCGGATCGGTGGCATGCACGTCGATTTCATAAGTCACCCGGCAGACCGCGTCCTCATGGCGGCGGCCCTCGCGCAAGTCGTCGGCGGAAACGGTGTAACGTCCATGCAGTCGGCGGCCTTCCCTCACGCCGATCTGCGCGCCGGTGGCGACGATGCGCAGGTTTTTCCACGGTCTTCCCAGCGCGCGCAGGCCATCGACGATCCCGTGAAGTTCCCTGCGCGCGCGCAAGGTCGCCTGCGTCATATCGTTCGCATCCAGACCGCTGACCCGGTATTCGTGATTGGCCATCAGCACGAAGAGATCGCCGCACAGGCGGAAGAGGGTGGGCTTGGCGTAGGACGGGGATTGGCCAGCCTTCTCCATCTCGGCGCGCAGGCGGTCCTTGAATCCATCCCAATTTTCCGAATCGGGTTCGGGGTAAAACGCGGCGATCTCTGCGGGAACGACTCCCGCCACCAGTGCCAAAAGGGTCATCGGCTGCGCCAGCCCGGTTTCCGGATTCCCGTAGTCGAACCCGCACCCCGCAGCCGCGCCGAGATCGCCGTCCCCCGTGCAATCGACGAACACCTTCCCCGCGACCGCCTCGCGGCCGGATTTGGATTCGATGATCGCGTGGGTCAGCCTGTTTTCGTCATTGCGCAGCGCGGCGCAGACGCGAGTGTGCAGTTGGATTTCGACGCCCGCCGAGGCGCAGAGTTCTTCCAGCACGATCTTCATCGCCTCTGGATCGTAGGCGTTGCGCACGGGGCCCCGCCCGCCGTGCCGCTGCAAGGCGTCCATGATCTCCCGCATCACCCCGGTCTTGTTTTCGTGATCCAGGATCCAGCCCAGAAGCCCGGACGTCCAGATTCCGCCGAGGCAACCCTGACCTTCGAGCAGCAGAGTGCCTGCCCCGGCGCGCGCCGCGCCTATGGCCGCCGCGATACCCGCCGGACCGCCGCCGCAAACGACGACATCGGCCTGCCGGACGACCGGCGTTTCGCGGGCCGGTTCGTGGCACGCTTCCGGCGGGGTTTTTCCCGGAGGTCCGCTAGTCATGGACTCGAACATTGCTGAAGGAACTGTCGTTGGTGTAGGGCGAGACGTCCTGATCGTTGGCAAAATAAAGGTAACTCATCGGTCCGGTGTAGAATTGGCCGAGAGGGATGACATAATGCACCCAGACGCCGGCACCCGGATAGTTCCGGTAGTTCTGCCGTCCCCAAGTCTGTGTGCCATAGAGTTGAAACGTGTCCTGCGTCAGAACCTCGTCCGTGTCGATCCCAATGCCGTGGATTTCTCCCGGCTGCGTGCTCTTGAAATCAAACTCCAGCACCGTGTCGGCCGTCACCGTGCGGGGGAAGCTGATCTTTTTCCAGGAATTGCCGGTCATTTTCAAAGTGGCGCCACTGTCCTGAATTTCTGCGGTGCCCGCGCCATCCTGTCCGCCATAGCTGCTGAGGGCGTAGGCACCGAAGTCGATCACGTCCCCGACAAGGTCCTGATAGGCTGCCTCCAACCCTGCAGCGTCCATGATGTCGATCGCCGCCTGCGGCCAGTTGCCGCCGCTCACCACGGTGTTGCTGGTCATGGTGACGGTGGAGCTGCCGGAACCGTTCAGATACGAGGAGGTGTCGGTGTAGTTGTCGTGAATTTGCAGGTCATGCACGAGGGCCGCCGATCCCCACACATAGAACCACCGCCCGCTGGCGATGTTTTCAATCACGTTGTGATGGATGTTCATGTAGGCGCTCATCCGGTCGGGATAAAGGGCCTGGCGGTTCGTTCCCGCCCACGGCATGTCGTGGATGTAATTGTCGTGCCACGAAGAGCCGGTTTGCGCGCCCAACGTGTAAATGGCCCCGCCGTCGGCAAGACTCATGAGCATGTGATGGAGGTCATTCCAAGCGATCTCATTGTTGGCCATGTAGGAGTTGTCCGGGACCGTATTGCTCTGAATCCAGCCCATCGAAATCGCCGAGTAGGGCGTGTGGGCGATCTGGTTGTGCGTGAGCTGGGTATCGGCGACATACCCCGCGAAAATCCCCACGCCGCCGCGGTATTCCACGGGTGCGTCGTGAATGTAGCAATTTTCCACGCGGATGCCGGTGTCGCGTGCCCGGGTGTCCGTGCGGGTGGGATCGGTGGTTTTGCCGAGCTTGACCGGGTTGCCCGAAATGTCGGTGAACTCGCAGCCGACGACCTCGCAGTTCTGGGCACCTTCGGACAACTCGAGCCCCATGCCGCCCAGTTGCGTGAAGACGCACCGCTCGAAACGGATATTCTGCACCGTCTTGAAGCTCACCGCCGCCTTGGGAAAACCGAGTCCGGCGAGCTGATTGTTCCCCTGCATCTCCGCGAAGCCGTCGTTGCCATTGGGAGCCAGCCAGGTGGCGTGCGCGAAGGTGATGCCCTTGAACTGGATGTTGTGGATGGGAGTCCCCAGCGCCGCCGTGCCCGAAACCAAGGTCTCGAGGACGGGAGCCTCCACATCGGCGGACGCCATGCTTTCCCCGGCAAGGGGTTTGTAATAGACCACGTCGGTCGCCCGGTCCAAATACCACTCCCCGGGCTGGTCGAGCAGTTCGAAGGCGTTTTCGATGTCGCTGGGAATCGTGACGCCCGTGAGGGTGTCCGCAATGCTTCGGCTCCAGCAGGGTTGTTTCATGGTGATGGCCGTGCCGGAAACGCTCAAAACGCCGCAGCGCCGCTCGGTCCACTTGGCCCCGCCCGTCGCGCCCTGCATGCCGTTATAGACAAATTCGACGTCGGCGATATTGCCCCACGATTGCATCGGGCTGTTGGAAATCGTGTAGCCGGTGCTGGTGCGCGTGGCCCCGGTGAGCGGCGCGCCGCTGTGCGCACGGGTGGCGCGGACGCCGTTGACGAACAACTGGCGGGTCTCCAGGCCGGACGCGGTGGCCTTCCAGATGTTTGTCCCCGAATTGTGCAGCGTCCATCCCGTGATCTGCCGTCCGCCGCTGATGACGGGAGCCTGGCCGGCCTCGGCCTGATAGATCACGTTGTGGCCGTTGTTGCCGGAATCCTGGGCCGTCAATGTGAGCGGAGCCGTCAGTTCATGCCAGCCGCCACGAAGATTGACGATGATGTCGCCGGTCATTCCGGCATTGATCGTGCGGATGACATCGCGCGCTTTTTGAATCGTCAGGAACGGAGCGGTTCCGGTGCCGTCGTTGCCGTCACTGCCATTGACGGGATCCACGTAATACGTCGCGGCGACAGGCGCTCCCGTGGATACGGTGAGATCGCTAAAGACGAAGATCGGGTTATTCGTGCCGACATTGGCGAAGAAACAGAACGTGTCGAAGCTGGTGGCGAGACCGGAGGTGTCGATGACGCTTTGCGCTGCGCCGCCGTTGACCACGCTGGTGATCTCAATTCCCGTTGCGACCCGCGTGAGCGTCAGCGAGCCGGTGATGGGCCCCGTCCCCGGGCTTGCCAGCGTGGGGCCGCCGGCGACGTTCGAATGGGCGGCTGCGGTGATGAGGTTGGCCGAAGCGCCCGTGCGCTGATACATCGTGTTGCTGGTGCCTGGAGTTCCACGTGGACTGTAGGAGCAGCGGTAGCCGGTGCAGGCATTGAAGGCCGCATCCCCCGTTCCCGCCACATTCGAGATGACCTTGCTGCCGCCGGATTGGTAAAGCCCGACGCGAAAGAGCTGGTCGCTGGCGGCAAAAGCGGACGTGCTGCTGGGAGTGATGGTGTATGTCAAGGTGATCGAATCACCCGCATTCGCAAGGGATGCGGAGGGGAAATACCCCACCACGTAACTCTGCGGGTAGGTGGTCGTTCCTCCCGTCCAGGTCAACGACGGCGACCCGCCGCCGGTGTAAGAAAGCCCGGCGGAGGTGGCGCTGCCTTTCGCAATATAAGTGTTTTCGCCCGTCATGCCGTCAAGTTTGACTCCGTTCAAGTCATAGAGGATTCCCGCATGGGCACCGCCGTGGAAAAAACATGCTGCGGCGAGCACGGCAAAAGGCAGGAGGGTTCGGCGGGGATGGCCGCCTGGCGCGCCTTGTGGTTGTTTGTTTGTTTGGTTTTCAACGGTCGTTGTTTTCATGGGGAGAACACGGTTGGGTTTGGGTTATGGGTTTGGGTTTGGGTTATGGGAGATTACATGGGCGGACGCGGCGGTTTCTTTGCGGCGGTTTTCATGGTTGCAGGGAATTGCGGAATTTTCCGGTGCTCAATCCTTCGTTGTCCAAAAGCAAAGGCCGCGGCGGAACCGGTTCCTGATCCGCCGCCAGCGGCTGCATTTTGACCAACCGCATCGAGGCGGGCAGCATCTTGAAGGAAAACGATGGGAGCGCGGGTGCCTTGAATTTTTCCGATTTGACGGAATGGGGCAGTTCGACGGGCGCGCCCGGCGGGATGTAGCCGATGTGGCGCATGGAATCGAGCTGCCATTGCGTGACCGTGTAGCCAGCCCATTGTTCGCCGGCGAGATTGATGGACACGTCGCGGATCGGGGAGTTTTCCGGCGCGTCATACCAGACCAGCATGGTGATCCCCGCCCCGTCGCGAAACGCGATCGACTGGACATGGTCGTTGCCGCCGGTCACGGCGAGGCGGTCATTGGTCTCGGGAAGCTGGGCCCAGAGCCAGTGCCCCCAATAGGACGGCTTGAGGTAGCCGTCGCCGGTGATCATCCCCCACTTCCAGCCGGGGTTGGGATAGTCGCGGAAGCAGAAGAACCCGCCGATGTCGAGGCCGGCCTCGGCCATGGCCTTGATGTTGGAGGCGTTGTAGGTGGCGGCGCGGGTGGTGGCGCGGTGGTAGGGCTGGCCGCTGCTGACCACGCCCCATTCGTCCACTGCGATCTTCACGCGCTGGAGGCCGCGCTTGTCGAGTTCGGCGCGCAGGTCCTTGATTTCTGCGGCCTGGCGCTCGGAGGTCGAGTTGTATTGATGGAAGCTGAAAATATCGATGTTCTTGGAGTCTTTTCCGATCTCTTCGAGGAAGGCCTGGTAGATGCCGGACTTCGCGTTGCCGAATTCCATGCCGGCCATTTGCAGCTTCGGATCGAAATCCTTGACGGCTTGCGCGGCCACCCGCCAGATCATGAGGGAGGTTGCGTTCTCGCCGTTTGTTTTCATTCCGGAAAATTCCGGCTCGTTGAAGGATGTGAAATACCGGACGGGCAGATTGTTGTCCTTGAGCGCTTGAAGGAAGGCGGTGACCGTTTCCGCCCATTCCTTTTGAAATGTTTCGCTCTTTGCCCATTCGGCGACCGGCAGCGGCTTGTTCTTCGCGTCCGTCCGGATCGGGCCGGGGACCGTGGAGAAATCGACGATCGGCTCGGCCTTCACGGCGAGAATGGCGCGGACGGCGGCCAGGGACTCGCTGAAATCATAATTCAGTTTGCCGTCCGCCCCACGGGAGATTTTCGCCAGAGAGAGGATATGGCATTTGCGGATGAAACGCGGGCGAAGGGGCTTGGCGAGTTCCGGGATCAGGAAATCCCCTCCCGTTTCCGGGCCTCCCTCGCTCAGGTCCCTCCAGACCGGCTGGATCGGTGGCAGGACTTTCTTGGGATCGACACTCAGAGTGACCGGATCCGCCAGCGCGCTGCGCAAGAGCACTGTCCGGCCTGGTTGCCCCTTTGCCGAACCCGCGCCTCCCGCGGATCCGGCGGCCTGATTGCCCTGGGGATTGAAACCCAGATCAATCGCGGCATCTTCGGGGGTGAATTCCTCGCCCGCCGGGGACAGGATCACTTTGTAGAGGTGAAACAAGAAGGCATCGTCCGGAAAGGAGCGGCGTTTTGTGACGGTGAAATGCAGGGAGTGTTCGCCCGGTTTCAAGTCCACCCTGGCGAACTTCACCCACCGCGGCATCCCCTTGAGCGATCCTTCCAAAGCCTTGCCTTCCTGCGGCGCCGCCCCGTCAAAACTCCAGTCCCAGGCCGACAGGTGCGGCACGTCGCCGGTGCCGAAAACCAGCGCCCAGGCGTCATATTCTCCGGCCGCCTCCGGCTTGATGTCGAAGGCGAATTTCGCGTAATACGGTTCAAACGGCGTGAGGCTGCTTTCCGCCTGAAGATCGATCGTCGGCCCGGCCCCCCCGCTCCTGAGCCCTCCCCAGTAGAGATTGGTTGCCTTGACCGCCGTGGAATCGATCAGGATGGCGGGCTTCCCGGACCACGCCTTCGGCTCGGACATGGTGCCGTTTTGCAGGGAAACCTTGAAGTTGTCCGCCAGCATTTTCGGGTCGTTCGGCAAGGGGAAATTGTCCATGATGCCGGCCGTCTTGATTTCGGGCTTGAATTCCCCGAGGGCCAGGGCGTCGAGGACCTTCTGGCCGTTGAGCGTGACGGTCACCGTGTTGGCCGGGCGGTCGTAGAGAATCTCCGCATGGACCGGCTTTTCGGGATCGAATCCGAAGTCGGCGGGCTTGACATTTTTCAGGGTCTTGCTGGTGCCATCGGCATAAATCTGCACCTGGCCGCCCTTCGTGATCACCAGCCACAACTGGCCCGGCGTTTCCTTGCTCCAGAAGAGGTCCTTTCCCTTCGAGAACCCCATCCCCAGCCACTGCGCTCCTCCCGGCTGAATGTCGGCCTCCAGCCTGATCTGGTAGTCCCCCTCGGGCACGCAGTCCACGAGCGCGGCCATTTTCCCGCCGTTGATATTCCCGTTGGCCACGGTGCCATCCGGCGACAGTTTGAACAGGGCGGCATTGCCTTTCGTCAGCCAGACGCGGCCGCCTTTTTCGGTCAGCGTCCCCGCAAGCGGCGCGTCGGCGGGACGATCTCCCGTGACGGTGAAGCTGTCCTCGATCACCGGCTTCCAATCCTCAGCGCGGCCGGTTCCGGGCAGGAACGGCAGGATCGCCGCCAGGATCAGGAATGTTTTGTTTTTGCACAGGAAATGCTGTGGGTGAGGATGTGTTTTCATGGAGGGTTCAGCGAGGCGGTGGGTGGTTGTGAGGGGTTGTTGCCGCTGGCAGGTTGCGGGGTTTGATGCTCGCCGCTGACGATCAGGTTCCGGTTGTCGGTGAGGTTGAGGAACCAGGCGGTGGCCCCGTCGGGCACATGGGCGCTTGCCCGATGCCGGGCCCCATCGATCGTCGCGGGCAGGGTTTCCCAATTGCGCTTTTGCCAGGCTCCGCCGTCGCGGGTGTAGTTCAACGTGGCGGAAACGATGGGCGTTTTGGACTCATACTCCGCCCACGCCGCGCCGTCGTCCGTTCCCTGGCCCGTGATGCGCGCCAGGGGGACGCCGCCGTTCACGATGCTGTCGGCGAAGGCGCGGATTTCTTCCGGTGATTCCCCCGGCCCGCCGTGCGCATGTTGCATCCGGACCCGCGTGCTCAGCGCCCGGGGTCCCGGGGCGGCAAGATACGACGATTGGAGGGCCTGGAGCGTAAAGGCGAAATCGTTGGTGCCATCCACCCACAGCATGGGCAGCCTTGCCGACGGCAGATACCGCGAGGGATCCCACAACTCCTGCCAGCGCTTCACTTTTGCCGGAGGCCGGTTGACGCCGACAAATTGGGAGCCGTCCCGCGAATCGAAACTGATATACCCGCAGCCATAGACAGGCGCAGCGAATTTCAAGCGGTCGTCAAGCCCCGCGACGATGCAGGAAACCACCCCTCCCCACGAGATGCCGGTGATGCCGATCTTCGCCGCGTCCACTTCGGGAAACGAACCCAGCAGGGACGTGGCCAGGAGGGTGTCCGCGACCGCGTGATACATCCACTGGTCGGCGGGCGCTTCGCCCTGCCAGCCGGACGATGCCTGCGACGGTCCCGCATCGGGATGCGTCTGCCATCCCTTTCCCGAAGCATTTTTCAACGGGACTCCACCGAAATGGTCGAACGCGATCGCCGCATACCCGCGGGAATTCCAAAGTTTCACCCAATCGGCGTAGGCGGTTCCCAGCCCCCCATGCACGAGCACGATCGCCGGGACTTTCCGGCCCTGCGCGTTCGACGGGACGCCATAAAATGCAAAGACCTTCGTGGGTTTTCCACGATACGGCAGCCCCTCGAAATACAGGGAACGCAACCCCTCCACCGCGACCTCCGGCACCGCAGAAACAGCGGGCACTTTCCTCAATGACCCCACATCCCACGGGATGTTTCCAGCCACGTCCCCCGCGAATCCTTGAAGCGCCCCCCATCCCATCAGGGCCAAGACCAGGGCGCACGCCCGTGTCCTCCCGCAAACCGCTGTCCCCGGAAATGGTTGGAGCGGCCCGTTCATATCGCTTCGATGGAGATTTCATCCAGCCAGACGCCCGATTCCGAAGGGGGCGACTTCCGTCCCGGCAGCATGGGAAATGCCGGGCTCGCTGGCGGGATCGGGGAGTTCATGGAGAAGAAAATACTGCGGGGCAAGCGAAGTTTTGACACGTGTAAAATAATTCGTGGCCCGGTTTTGTCAAGAGTCATATTTTGCGCCGGGACGGACGCGGAAGAGAGCGCCGGAAGGCCCGGTGCGGGTGGCGGGTATCTCCCCGTCCGGCGATTGCTCCCATCGGGGGGGGCGGGCGCGGCCTATTTTCCAGATCCCGCTGGGGCCGTGCTTTCGCGCACGATGAGGCGAGGTTTGATGGTGTGCCGTTCAAAGGGAGACACCGGGTCCTTGATCCGGTCAAAAAGGGCGTCCACGGTCCGCCGTCCGATCTCCCCCGGAAATTGTTCGATGCTGGTGAGGGAGGGGGAGACGAACCCGGCGAAGTCGTGATTTCCCGCGCCGATGACGGACACGTCATCCGGGATGCGCAGGCCTTCCCGCGCGAACACTTTCATGGCGGCGACGGCCACCGGGTCCGAAGACGCCACCAGGGCGGTGAAGGGGGCCCGGCGCTCGATCAGTTCGCGGGCGGCCCGCGCGCCCGCTTCGAATCCCCAGCCCCCGTAAACCACAAGGCGTCCGTCGGCTTCGACCCCCCCCTTTTTTAACGCCCGGCAATACCCCTTGAAGCGTTCCCTGGCGTTTCGGTCCGGCCCCAGAAGACACGCGATCCGGCGGTGCCCCAACCCGATCAAATGCCAGGCGGCCAAAAACCCCAGGTTGCGGCTGTCGCTCAAAACGGAGCTGGCCGCAAAACCGGGGACATCCCCGTCGCAGAACACGCAGGGCATCATGGAGGGAAGCGTCCGCCCGTAAAACTCGGACTGGCTTTCAAAATCCAGCACCTGGATGATGAGGCCGGCGGAACGATGCGTCTCCAAGACGCGGATTTCCTCCTCGAGTTCCGCCGACGACTCGTGGGTCTGGCAGATCAGGCACCGGTAGCCGCGCTTTTGGGCTTCATTTTCGATGCCCTCGACGATCGCGCCTGTGTAGGAATTGCCCAAGTTGCCCACGATCACGCCGAGCGTGGACGCGTGCCGGGTGCGCATCGCCTGGGCGATGCCGTTGGGCACATAGCCGAGCTCCCGCGCCGTTTTTTTGATCTGCTCGCGCGTTTCCGCCTTGACCAAGGGGTTTTCCCGTAGCGCCATGGAAACCGTGGCATGGGAAATGCCCAGACGGCTGGCGATGGATTTGATCGTCGGTCTCATGCTATGTCGACACGTGTAAATTGGGGCGGGCAGGGGGCGTTGGCAAAGCAAAATGTGCTTCGCCTGGACTTCGCGGGCGGAGGAAGGACGCCGGAATCCCCGCCGGCATGAGTCGGCTAATCATCCGCGTGATCGATGGGGAATTCCCCGCCGCTCCAGGCCAGTTGCGCCGTCCATTTTGCGCAGGGGTCCGACCAGAATGGCGCGGATTCCGGCAGACCCAGCGGCAGCAGTCCGGTCGCGCAATGATAGAGGCTGCCCGTGGAAATGTAACCTTCCCCGATGCCCGGCTGCGCGCCGCAGAAACCGATCCGCAGCCAGCCGTTTTCATCGAACGTTCCGGGTGCCTCGACCATGCGGCGGATGACCGCCGTCATCGCGCAGCGCACCTGGGCCGGTCGCACGCCCTCGGGAAGCCGCTGGAAAAGCGCCATCTGCGCCAGCCCCTGCAAGGTGCCAAACCGATAGCCGAGCGAGCGTCCCGCAGGAGGAAACGTGCCCTCCGGCGAAATCATCCGCTCCTGCTCGGCGGCATATCGGAGCGCCCTTCCCCAGACCGGCCCGGAGAACTCCCCCCATCCCTGCCCCTCGGGAAGGTGCCGGACGATGTCCACCAGCATGGGGTGGATGACGAACGCGTTGTAGTAATCCGCGCGATAGTGCGGGCCGTCCCCATACACGCCGTCGCCCAGATACCACTGTTCATGCTGCCGCAGGGCGTAGTCCACCCGCATCGCGTCCCAGTCCGCCTCCCCCATCCTGCAAAGCGCGATCTCGATCATCGCGCTGAAGAGCAGCCAATTGCAGGAAGGCGGTTTCGTGCGCCGGGTCTGTTTCAGGGCATGGATCACGTGCCCCTTTACGTCGTCAGCCAGCGGCTTCCAAAGCGCATGCGGCGCGCGCAACAGGGCATGCGCCAAGAAGGCCGCATCCACCAAAGGCTGGCCGGGTTCGTGAAAATTGCAGAAATCCGGCGACGATGGATCGGTCGCCGCATCGAGGGACTGCCGGGCCAGCTCCGCCCATTCGAGGGACGAATCTTCTCCGGATTCCAGCCAGGGTGCCAGCCCCGCCAGTAGTCGGCCCAGGGCCTCGAGGTGGCTGAACGATTCCCGCCCGGCTCCCGGCTTTTGCTCGACCGGCATGTTTTGGCGCAACGTGCGGTTCGCGAGGTTCGAAAGAACCGGACGGGCCAGGCGGGCCGCCGTGGCAATCCAGTATTCGCGGGAGAGGGAAGGGACCATGTTTGCTCAGGCGGGTTCCAGGCTGTTCCCGACTGCAAAAAATGCTCCGAAGGGTTGCGCGGGTTTGATCGAGGCTCCTGCCATTTCAGCACGCATAAACTGAAATGAGGGGAAGCGCGATGCGAAAAAAGATATTCGTGGTTTATCGGAATCCCCTCTTCAATGTGATCTACGGGGTTGATCCGATCCTCGTTGGTCTCGCGGTCTCTTTGTCGCGCTTTTTGTTATTCACTGCGAACGAAACCCTCATGCAGGCTGTCGCCATTCCACCACGCGGGCTGCGTTTCCTTCATCTCCTCAAACTGGCGTGGAAAACCACTGCGGGACTATTCCCTACGCGCTCCCGCCAGTGGCAGGTCACCGCAGACGTTAGCCAAAGAAATAGCCACCCGCAACTGGGTATGGTAGAGCTCCGTTTATGACTGATAAGCGATTTTACGATTGGCAGACCGCAGGCGGCACAGACGACGTGATGCGTTTTGTGGCCTGTCTTGAACGTGCCGATATTCCATGGTGTGCCATTGGCGGGGTTGCCGTCAATCATTGGGCAGAAGAGCCGATGGTTACACGGGATGTTGATTTCGTTGTAGCAGTCGAGGCAATTGGTAAAACGGTTGAATTACTCGAAGCCGATGGCTTTATACCGACTCGATTTGACTGGTCGATCAATTTCAAAGGAACCTCGCGGGTCAGCATACAACTCAGCACAGAAGAATTGTATTACTCCTTTCCATCCAGGTCTGTTGCCGCAGATGTTCATGGTATTCTTCTTCGCGTGGCCTCTCTTGAGGATACCTTGATGGGCAAAATTGCGGCTTGGCGCGATCCCCGGCGTCGTCAAAGCAGGCGAGTGAAGGATCTCGGAGATATTATTCGACTTATCGAAGCGCATCCGCAGCTTTGGAGTGATCTTCCGGATGAGTTGAAGGAGCAAATTGATAAACCAGAAAAAGGCTAACGGGCGCATCCACCTAATCCCTGTCCCTTCGGGACGTTCGGCAAACCAATAATACCACCTATGAGCAACGATGCCTTAGTTCGCAGGCACGGGGCGCGAGTCCTTTGAGCCACGACTTTTTGGGTCTCCCGTTGGCAATATTCCACAGGCCACGCCGGGGAAGCTGTCCACGAACTGGATTTTGAAATCCGGGAACGACGAGACGATCTGGATTTTGAAATCGGGAAACGAGTCCACGATCTGCCATTTTCCGGGCTTGTCGGGGAAGGCGGCCACGACTTGGACTTTGAGGTCGGGGAAGCTGTCCACGACCTGGACTTTGTAATCGGGGAACCCGGTCACGAATTGGATCTTGCCGAACACTTTTGCGGGATCGGCCTTGGGTTTCCCCGCGAGCGCGGAAGCGGGGATCACGGCGAGGGCGGCAAGGAAGCGGCGACGGTTCACGGCTCGGTCTCCGCTTTGTTGATGGCGTCGAGGAAGAGCCGGATCGAGCCGAAATCGTGTTTGTCCGGCGTGAGCACGATGCGCGGGAGCCCGGCGAGCTGCCGCTCGTCGCGTTCCTCGGGGAGCGGCGTCGTCTGGACGATCCGGTCCGCGACGAGGATGCCGGCGAAGCGCTTGTTCAAATCCTCGACTGCCGCAGGGGCCAGCTTGTTCAGGATGCGGATGACCATCTTCTCCCGCACCCAGCGGTAGGATTGGAAGTTTTTGTAGAATCCGGTGATGACGTCCACGGCCTCATCCGCATCGTGCGTGATGTGGAAGAGGTGGAAGTCGCTCTGCGAGACGAGGCCGTGCGCAAGAAGGTCGTTCACGATGAACCGCCGCCAGGTCTCCCAATAGTGGCCGTTCTGCCGGTCGAGCATCACCACCGGCACGACCGGCATTTTGCCGGTCTGCATGAGCGTCAGGATTTCGCAGCCCTCGTCGTGGGTCCCGAACCCGCCAGGCAACAGGACAAAGGCGTCGGTCTCCTTCGCAAAATTCAGCTTCCGGGTGAAAAAATAGTTGAAGTTGATGAGCTTCGGGTCGCCGTGAATCGTCTCGTTGGCGCGCTGCTCGAACGGCAGCCGGATGTTGAGGCCGAAACTTTTCTCGGCCCCCGCGCCCTCCTGCGCGGCCCCCATGATCCCGTCGCCGCCGCCGGTGATGACCATGAAATCCCGCGCCACGATTTTTTGCGCGAACGATTTCGCGAGCTTGTATTCCTCCTCGTCCGGCTTCGTGCGGGCGCTCCCGAAAACCGCGACCTTGCGGGTGCCTTCGTAGTTGGAGAACACGCGCGCGGCGTAGCGCATCTCGCGCAGCGCCCGGCTCATGAGCTTGAGCTCGGCGATGCCCGCATGATCCGCCCCCAGCTTGAGCGATGTCTCGACCAGGTCGGCAACCAATTCCGCTGCCCGGCCCGTTGCCACTTCTTCCGCCAGTGCCCTGACGCGGGGATCGGTCGTGCGTTCTTTCATAAACAGAATTGCGAATCTACCCGATTCCGGGCCGCGAACCAGCGGGAATTCACAGGCCAGGCAGACTTGCCCCGTCGGGCGGATGCGCGGCCATCGCCGGGGAGCCGATTCCCCGAACGTCCGCCTCCGGCGTTGAAAGGCGGTTCCGTTTTGGCCGCCGGAGAAACCCCGCTCAACGCCTCTCGGTGGCGAGGGAGGGCTGGGTGCGGAGGGTCCCGCCCTCGTGCCATTCACCGGGGATGAGCACTTTGCGGGGCTGCCGGGGAACGCCGATCTCGTTGCGGCTCAACTGCCCGATCAGAAGGTCCACGGCGGCGGCTCCGATCAGCTCGTGGTTTTCGCGGATCCCGCTCCAATTTTCCACGTCGTCTACGACGTTCAGGTTGACGAGCCCGCATTCTTCCGGGACCGAGCGACCGGAATCCTGCACCCACTCGCGGATGGCCGGATTGATGGAAAGAATGGCGTCCGGCTTGTAGGTTTCGAGCCAGCGGTCGAACGCGGCGGGACGGCCTTCCTTGAAGCGCTCCAAGAAGAGGATGGGGATGCGCTGCGCCTCGGGAAGCTGGGCCTGTTCGACAAGGAACGCGGCCTGCGTCCTGCCTTCGGATTCGCGGTCCAGGTAGCGACTGTAGATGAAGCCGACGCGCGAATACCCCCGCTGCACCACCGTCTGGAAGGCCAGCCGCAGGTTGTAGTAGAAGTCCCGGTCGGCGATCGGAAAGCCCTGCGGGTAGAACCGGGATGCCCCGGCAGGGGCCGGGCCCGAACCGCTCAGGTTGCCGCTCCCCACGAGGGCGATGACGCAGTTCGACCACTCCTCCTGAAGGAACTGATGGTGGAGCATCAGGGGAAGGATGACTCCGAAAATGCCGCGCTGGCGCAGGATTTCCGAAATCCGCCCGACTTCGACCAAAGGCGAATTCGAGTTTCCTCCGATCGGAATTTCCTCGAGCCGGAAGCCACGGTCCTCGCAACGCTCCCGCGCCCCGTGCAGGTAGCCGCGCAACCAGGGAAACTCCTGCCAACAGGTCGGGTTCGGGTAGTCGTTGAGCCACGCCAGGGCGGACTGCATGGCGGTCGGCCGGTTCGAGCGGGCCTGCGCCTGATACATGGCGACCAGCGGATTCGGGCGGTATCCCTCCCGCCTCGCAATTTCGTGAATTCGCTCGCGGGTGTGAAGCGGAATGGTCGGGTGGTTGCGCAACGCTCTGGAAACAGTGGCTTTGTGCACGCCGGCCAGCTTGGCAATATGATCGAGGGAGATTCGTTGGAGTTTCATTGATCCATCCGCCTGACGGGATCAAATCATAGGCAATGTCGCCCGGTCGGCAAGTATCTTGTTGCGCCACGTTGCATAAATTGCGGGTTTTTCTCTTTGCGCGCGGTTGCGGGCGGTGCAAAGTGCCCGTTTCCATGGCCAAAACAGAAGAGCAGATCCTGGTGATCAAACGCGGGCACTTCGATCATCTGGGAAGTTTTCAGGGGCTTTGCCACGACGTGGATCGCTACCTCCAAAGTTTTTTGCTGAAGGAGAACAATTTTTTCGTTCCCCGATCTTCGGCCGAGGAAAACCCCCTGCTGAAACAACTGATCCCCTACGCGATTTTCCGGCACGGCGGAAAAATCCTGCATTACACGCGCGGGGCGAAGAGCGGGGAAAAGCGCCTGGTCGCGAAAGGCTCGGTCGGCATCGGCGGCCACATCAACGACACCGACGAGAGCCTCTTTTCGTTCGACCAGTCGGCCTACCACAACGCGGTGCGGCGGGAAATCCGCGAGGAGCTTCTGCTGGGCGGAGGTTTTTCCGAACGGGCCGTCGCGTTGATCAACGACGATTCGACGGACGTCGGGAAAGTCCACCTCGGGATCATCCATATCGTGGACCTCGAAAGCCCGGACGTGCGGGCGGGAGAAAAAGCGATCGCCGAACTCGGGTTCGCCACCCGCACGGAACTCCTCGCCCGTCGCGACTCGCTGGAAACATGGTCGCAAATCGCCTTGGAAGGCCTCGCGGAACTCGGGTAGGACAACTTCAGGCATCCTGACCATCAAGGGTTGGGTCAACCTTTTTCCTCGCCCCATCATTTTCGCTGCATGGCATCAGGGTGTCTGAACTTGGCTCCCCCCTCCGCCCTGCTCTCTGTTCTCCTTCAGCAAGACAGAGCGAGGCTGCAACGATTTTCCTGGATCGGCTTTTTATCGGGGGACGACGCGGCGGTCATTCCGCCATTTCGAAAATGCATTCCGGCAGATGCTCGAACCCCGTGTCAGGGATTCCCGGTGTTTCTTGCAGGGCTGCCGGAAGCCGCCCGTTGTTGCCGTGAACCGATGAGGATCAAAATGCTGCTGATAGAACCGATAAAAAGCGAACAGAAGAGGATGGAAAGGCGGCCCGGGAGATCATTTGGGATGAACAGGAGCAAAGCGATAAAGCCGGAGTAGAACAGGGCCATTTTGCCGATCGTGATCGACTGCCGGGCAGTCACGGCGGGCGTCCCGGACTCTTCGCGGGACAAGGGGCGGTGGATGGTGGCAAAAAAGTCTGCCACCATGCTTCGACGGGCCAGTGGCAACCGGCGGTCGAAGAGGCGGGCCATGACGAGATACCAGGCGGACCCGACGATCAAATTTCCGAAAATCGCGCAGATGTAGTCGTGGGTGCGGATGGTTTCCACAATCGTTGTCCACGAGGCATGCGTGTTGGCGGAAAGAACCAGCGAAGGCGCAACCCCCCAAACAAGGCTGAGAGCGAGACATACGAGCACCGTGCTCCAGGCAACCCAATCCGGACCTTTGCGCAGGATCAGGCACCAAAACATGGGGACCGACATGGGCAGGCCCAACATGGCGGTGAAATTGAGCATGAGTTTCAGGACCCCGAAATGTTTCCAACTGCTGAAAAGCAATGACAGCAATATGACCAGCACGCCGAACACGACGGTGGAAAGCCGCCCGGCCCAAACGAGCTCTTTTTCTCCGGCGCAGGGACGGAGGACCGGCAGGTAAAAGGAACGGACAAAAATACCGGAATTGCGGTTGAGCCCGTGGTCGGTCGCGGACAACGTGGCCGAAATGATGCCGGTGATCATCAGCCCGAGCAAGCCCGTCGGCAAGCAGAGCTGGGCCATGGCCACATAGGCACCTTCCTCGGGTCTGGACAGGGAGGGAAATGCCGAGGCGAGGTCGAGGTGGAGCGTCCTTGCGGCCAGGGGCGGGATGAACCAAACCACGCAGCCGAATAGAAAAAGGGCGCAACTGAGAAGCGCGGCACGGCTCGCTTCGCGTCCGGTGCGGGCGCAAAGGTAGCGGGTCGCGCCGGTCAGGGTATTGAGGGAGAGCAGCTTTTCGAGGCCGGTGGCCACGACCCAGAGAATGCCAAACCCGGCGGCGTGCGAAGCGGTGATGTCGAGGTGGGCAGGGGGAAGGTTTTTCAAAAGCATGCCGGGACCGCCCACGAGAACGAGGGATTTGACGGCCATGACGATCGTGATCGCCGTCAACATGAGCGCCTGCAGGAAATCGCCCGCCGCGATGGCCCACGATCCCCCCACGGTGGACACAAACACGACAGCCCCTCCGCACAGCAGGATGGTGACGCACAGGTCAAAACCAAAGGCGGGGGCACAGAAGATGGCAAGGCCGTAGAGCGTGATTGCCGACCCGATGACTTGCAGCGGAAGAGTTGTCCAGGTGAAAAATTGCTCGTTCACACTGCCCAACCGGCCTCTCACCGCCTCCATCACCGCCACGACGCGCGTCTGCCGGAGAACCGGGGCGAGCCAGATGGCATTGATGGCAAACCCGCACACGTTGCCGATGTAAATGACCCAGACGACCAGGCCGCACTCATAAGCCAGTCCCGCAGCACCTGTAAATGTCCACGCGCTGAAGGAAGCCATGAACGCCGAGGAACCGACAAGCCACCAGGCCATGCTGCCGCCGCCGCGAAAATAGTCGCTGCTGTCCTTCCCGGATTTGCGGAAGAGGGTTCCAACGGCGAGGAGAAAGACGAAATAGAGGCCGATTACCGCATAGTCAAAACCGTTCAACATGGAGTCCTGTTAGGTGGAACGGTCGAAGATTTCCAACGTGACGAGCGCTTCCAGGGGTTCTCCGTTAAAATAGTTCCGGAGGTTCTGGAGGGCGAACCGGCCGCAGAGCGGGAATCGGTCCGGCGTCGGCCCACCGATGTGCGGCGAGACGACGAGACCGGGAACACGCATGACCTCGGACTGCTCGGAAACCGGCTCCTCCGAGACGACGTCCAGCGCGGCCCGGATGCGGCCCTGCCGGACCTCGTGCAGGAGAGCGGGCTCATCCACGACGCGCCCCCGGCCCACGTTGACAAAGACCGCCCCGTCGGGGAGAGCCGAGAGGATGCGCGCGTCCACGCAGCCCTCGGACTTTGGCGTCAGGGCCTCGCATTCGAAGAGGATGTCACTGGTGGAAAAGAGTTCGGCCAGCGAATCGCACGGCGTGACTCCCGCCGAGCGCATCAGCTCGCGCGGGACCCCCTCCGAGTAGGCGGAAAGTGTGACATGGAATGGGCGCAGAAGTTGTGTGAGAGTCTGGGCGACGTGCCCGAATCCATGAAGCCCAACGCGGCGGTTGAAAAGGGAGCGGGCTCCCAAATCGACAATCGGCCAGTCCGAATCCCGCGACTTCCGCCGGATGTAGGACCGCCAAAAACCCATGTTGCGCAGGCCCGCCAGCGCCAGCAGGAGAGCTTGTTCCGCCACCGGAGCGCCGGCCAGCCTGCCCCAGTTGGTCAGCAGCCCTCCCCGTGCCAAAAACGAGCGGGGAACGATATGGCGGGGGGATCCGGTGAGATGGCAGATATAGCGAAGCGAACAACCCTTGCTCCCGATGAACTCCTCGGGGATTCGTGGCGTGTCCCAGCAGGTCACCAGAACGGTCGGGCGGAAGCATTCGAGCTGCCGCAGCCAGTCGCCTGGTTCCGGATGCTGTTTTCCGTCGAACCACTCGCACGCATCGGCTTCGGAGAAATCGGGGTCCGCGTCCGGGAAAAACAAGGCCGTTTCCCTGGCAGTCACGGCGAAAAGCAGCCTCTCCGCTCCGGAAACGGCGCACGGTTGCGGGATTTTCGTTGGCGGCGCGGCCAGCGCGGTGGAGCAAATGGAAACGCGGGTATATTTCATGGCCGTCATCGGGGAATATTCAGGACCAATTGGCCGTCAGCGGCGAAACGGGCGGAGACGCTTTCCACATGCCAGTCGAAGAAGAGGACATTGCGGACTTCTCCATGCACGGGCTTGAGATCGGGACGCGGGCTCCACGTGCCACCGTTCATGTAGGGCAGGGAAACGAACGGGTAATCCAAATCGGTAATGGCCCATGTTCCACTTAGCGAGAAGAGGCCATGTTCGGTCTTGGCGGGCGACCAGCTAAAATCCGGCTGCCCTTCGAGCGAAGCCAGCGTGATTTGCCGGATGGGGGCGGATTTTCCAGAGGTTCCCCACGGGTCATAATACGACAACTCGGAAGGTCCCGGCCCCACCGCGATGAGGTGGTTGGTCATGTAAACCACCTGCCCGTCCGCATACTGGACATTGGGGTGGAGTTTTTTCCATGCGGGACAGCGAAAAATCGAGGGAGCGAGTTGCCGGATTTGCAAATCGGGGGCACCCGCATAGGATCGCAACACGTAGCTCAGCGCCCCCCCGCTGGCGTGTATGCCCTGGCTCGCGTTGATCGGGCCGGGATAATAGCCGTCGTTGTCCGCCATGTAGGTGGTGACGGCAATGCCAATATTCCTCAGGTTGCTGACGCAGGCGGCGCGGTTGGCGGTCCCGATGATTTTCGAGTAGAAAGGCAGCAGAAGGGCGGAGAGAAGAGCGATGATGGCGATGACCGCGAGCAACTCCACGAGGGTGAATGCATCGACCCGCTGGAAACGAAACCGGGATGTCCTCACTGTCGGAGTTTGTGGAAGAGGCAAAAAATCTGTCCTTTGTCGGAACGGGAAGACCGCGGCGGCACCCGCTCCCCCTTGATCCCGGAATTCAAGCCGTTCTGTTGCGGAGACGGTATCCGAGAACCGCCAACAACCCGACGACGAAGAGAACACAGGTTCCCGGTTCCGGAACGGCAGAGACAGCAAGCAGGCCGCTGCCGGAAAAGACATTCGGGGACAAGGCAAAGTAGTTGTTCAATGCCGTGGCATCGTAGGTGCCGATGCCGATGTAGTTCGCGCCGAGGTTGAGCGCCCCGATGGTTTCGGTCCCCGTGAACGTGAGGTTGATGACGGAATCGAGCGAAAAGCTCAGGTTCGCGGTGTCCGCTATGGAATTGAGCCCCAGAAGATTCAGCGTGGCACCTGTGCTCACACTGACATCCCCTGTGCCGAGACTGCTGCCGCTGTTCACATTCAAGGTTCCTTTCTGCACCTGCGTGCCTCCGGCGTAGGAATTGGAATGGACCAACGTCAGAGTGCCCGTGTCCATTAGCATCAATGCGCCCGCTCCCTTGATTTCTCCGTTGATGGTCAAGCTCGCTGTGGCGGCGGGCCCGAATCCCGCGTTCCCAACGAGCTCGACATCGTTGAGGGCGGAAAAATTGGCGGAGCCGGAAGCCGTGGTAAAGATGATGGCTCCATTGCCGGTGCCGGTGCCGCTAACCGTCAAATTTCTTTGCATGGTTCCCGCTTTAAGTTGCAGTCTCGCCCCGGAATCAATCGTCACACGGGAGCCTGTTGTATCGTCGTTTCTGCCCAGCCCTGCGGTGGATCCCATGGAAACCAGCCCCGACTTGATCTCGACTGCTCCCGTAAATGTTGAGTAGTTGCCCGACTTCATGTTGATGGTGCTCGCGCCAGCATCAAGAACCAGACTGATTGAACCGCCGCTGGCCCCATCGGAAATTCCATAAAGGTTTGTCACTCCGCTCGAGGCATTCTTCACCGTCACCGTGCTGACAGCACCGGTGGCACCTGTGATGGTTCCAACGGTGACTCCAGCGCCAAAACTTAGCGCCTTGGTCGAATTGTTCGTTATGTCGAGGTTGCCATTGCCCGCAAGGTTGAGATTGGAAAGAACCGTGTCTCCCGCCGTGTTGACCGCCTCGTTGATTTGCGCGTTGGAGGTGCCGTTGTTGAGGGTGATCGCGCCGTCATTGCTCAGGGTGTAAGCGTGCGTGGAATCAGAATCGCCCAGGTTGATTATCCCGGCGGTGCCATTCCCCGACAAACTGATGGCCGCCGCCGCAGTCAAGTTTTGGCCCGTGAAATCCGCAGTGTCGCTCGCCCCGGGTGTTCCATTGGGGGTCCAGTTGCCGGGCGTGTTCCATGAGCCGGAGCCGGTATTCCAGGTGAGGACATTGGCGTGGGCAGAACCAACCATCAACACGAGGGCGCATCCCATCCGGGCGAGAAAGGAGCGAAATGAGAATTGGACAGACAGCGATGAGGAGAACGGTGTTTTCATACGGGGCGAATCTATGCGCCGACCTTCCAGAAAACAACGCCTTGTTGGCTCACACAGTAGAGTTCCGGCGAGCCTCTTTCTCATTGCCCCAGAGGAGAAAGATCCTCTGATATTGTTTCACCGTTCAGGGTGACTTCTCCGCCCGCGCTCCAGACGATGTGGTCCGGTCCCACGAAAAGGTCGGGGGCGGGAGCATCTTTCACCGATCGCACGACGGGTTCGTCCAGGGAAAGAACGGTGACCATCGACGCGGCGGCGGAAGGTTTGCCGCTTTGGATCAGGATCTCGCATCCTTTGACTTCCGTGGCTTTCGTCTTTTGTCCGATCACCTTTAAAAAACCGGATGACAAATTCCAACTCCCTTCCGCGCGGAATGTGCAGAACACTTGGCCTGGGCCGCCGGTTTGAAACTGGTCTGGGCCGGTCACGGAAAACCCGCTTTCGGCGTGCAGGCAATTCGTCCAGACATGGGGGGTGGCGGATTCGATCCGATCCCAGATGACCAGATAGGGGCGGGCCGATTTGACGAAGAGCAGGTGGCGGCGGAAGCTTTTCAACCGGGCTTCCGGCTCATACGCTGGTGCCGCTTCGCCCACGAAATAATCGGCCTTCGGGGAGGTTGCCACTCGCACCACCCACGCTTGCGCGGTGTCTCCAAGGTAGGAGGAAGCGTCCAACCATTCTCTCTCGCCGCGCTGCCCGCTGGGACCGGCGAGCCAGACGTTTTCGTAATGGGTGGCTTTGTAGCGCGTGTAGCCGGCCGGATCGCCGATTCTCCAGGCCCCTTCCGCCCACCAGAGAAAGCTGTTCGCGTCCGGGTGGGCGTGGCCGAAGGTGGCATCCGCCACGGGAAGGGTGTTGGCGGCGCGAAGTGCTGAAATTCCGGAGGGCGGACCGCACTTTATTGCGACGATGGATGCGCCCTTCGACCAACCGGAACGGAAAATGGCGAGGCCCAGGTCGGGAAAGAATGCCGACGTGGGCAAATCATCCGGGACTTTCGGTTTGACTGAGGGGTCATCCCAAAGGACCTCGAAGGCGCTCGTCACGGTGCCTTCGGGCGCGTCGCGTAATTCCTGTGCCAACCATTGTCCGTGGCCGTCGCGATATTCCGAGGCCAGGCGGGCGAGAAAATCGCGGGCGTCGGCCTTTCCGGTGGGACAGTCGGCGAAGTTGACGACCGTTTGTTTGTCAGGCAGGAGTGTGTAGAGCAGGTATTCTGTCAAGTGACGCAAATGGGGCATGGCGTAGAGATTTTCCCCGCTCAGACTCCGGATGAGTTCGGCGTAGTAAACCATCCACTGCGCTCCATACCGGGCATAACCCACCCCTTCGTAGTTGCTGCCATCCGGCCCGAACGAGTCGTAAGTGAATTGGAAACACCCGCGCGCGTGGTCGAGCCATTCGCGGGATTCCCGCGGATGCGTTTCCAGCAGGGCGGCGGCTGCGGCCGAGAGCCCGGTGTGGTTGATCCAGCTGTGATTCTGCCACCAGGAGGAAGCCCACCACCGGCCTTGATCGGCCAGCGACCGCGCGTAAAGAATCCGCCCGTGTTCGGCCAGCACCCGCTCGATCTCCTGGCGTTCTTCCGGCGTGAATTTGTCGTAGAGCCAGTCGTAGGCCAGGGCCATGCCGAAGCAAATGTGGCCCGCCGCAAGGTCGGTGTTGCCGGCCCATTCGCCGTAGCGGCAAAGCGCCAGGATCCACAGGCGGGTCGATTCGAGATACTTCGGGTCGCCCGTCCCAAGGTAGGCCAGTGCGGTCGTCGGGAGGCGCGCGCCGTAGCTGCGGAACGGGTCCTCCGATTGTTTGGGAACTTCCGGGGGCAATTCGGTTGTTTTGCGGTCCGCAAAGTCGAGATATGCTTTCCAAAGGCCGGCGGTTTCCGGCTGTTTGATTTTCTCGCGAAACGCGGCCAATGTCCCGGCATCGAGCAGCAGCCGGGGATGAGTGCCGACGAGTTCGGGACGGACCTCCACGGGCTTGCGAATCATCGCCGCGCGGCTTCGAGCGGGATCCGCAGCCACTTCGAGTTGTTCCAGCCGGAGGGATTGCGGGGCCGCCCCCTTCAGCTTGGAGTAAACAGTGATTTTTCGGATCGCGTCGCCGACTTTCCACAATGCGGCTCCTGTGGGTTCGGCCGGCAGCATCCGCCAAATGGGAACTTCGAAGCGGATCTCGCCCGGTCCGTTTTTGGCATTCAATTTGATGGTGCCGGATTTTCCCTCCGCTCCTTCAAAATTCAATCCGGCATAATTCCAGTCCCCGGAGGTTTCCACCCGGAGGGTTCCCCGGACCATCAGGTCTGGCGAATAGGCGATCTCCGGGGAAAACACGACGACGATGCTTTCCTTCCCCTCCTGGCTCTCCAGCGCGCCGGGAAGCAAAAATAGCGACCGGGAAGGCTCCCCGGCCTCCAAATGGTGCGCCACAACAAAGGCCGCCAACAGGATGCAGAGCCAGGCCCGAAGGTTACAGGAAAGCACAGGCATGCGGCGGATTCCGGGAAATCAAGGTTTGTTCGCTTCCTGAATCGCCCGCAAAACAAGCGGAGCCATTTTTGCGTAGCCTTTGTCGTTCGGATGCAATCCGTCCTCGGCGAAATCGGCGGGCATCATGTCCGAACTATCGGCCAAGGCGGAATAGAAATCGAGGTAGACAGCGTGCTTTTCGGCGCAGAGCAGTTTCAACCGGCGGTTGATTTCCAGAATCTGAACCGGAGGCCGTCCAACTGTCCGATCATTCTTGGGCGAAACATCCTTATGATAGTCCGAAACAGGCAATACGGAGGAAACGATCACGCGAATTCCGGCGGCATTCAGTTGGTCGATGATCCCGGCGATCGAGGAAACAATCCTCTCGGGAGTGCGGGTCTTGCTGAGATCGTTCGTCCCCCCCAGAAAAACCACTGTCTTGGGCATCAAGGCCAGGACGTCCTGGTCGAGGCGTTTCTGCATTTGTTCGGTGGCTTGGCCGCCGATCCCGCGGTTGACGAAAGGTTCGTTCGGAAAAAACGAGGGGAGATTCCACTTGTAAATGATCGAATCGCCGAGAAAAACGACCCGGTCTGGAACCGGGCCTTTTGCCAGCAGGGCCTGATTGGCCGCCGCGTAGATGTCCAGCCCGTTGGCGTCGGGCGATGACTTCGGGGCAGCCGAAGGAGTTCCCGAGACCAGCACCAATTCGGCATCGTCGAACCAAATCGTCCCGGAGGTTTCCCACAGGCCCAGCTCAACGGCCATCCGGGTGGTGTTTTCCGGAACCGTCGCCTCGCAGGAAATCTGCGTCCAGTCGAAATCGCCGGCCAGCTTTGAAATCGCGAGCGCGCTGCTTTTATAGACGACCTTGTTTAGCTCCGAGTCTTTCGTGTTGTTCAACGCGATGCGGATCGCCACTCCCTGCTTCGAAGCCGCGACAACCCCGACGCCCTTCACCCAGGCCGAGAAACGCCAGGTTTGGCCCGCCTGGAACGCCTGGTTGATCGAAATCGAACAGCGCACCGGGTCGGTCGGGGAAGCGATGCGCACCGAATACTTGCCGGTTTTTGCCTGCGTGCTGTCGGGGGTGATCATTTCCTCCGAGCCGGGCTTGAGACCGCGCGGATTAGGATCGGGCACAGGGGAAACGACCTTGCGCCAGCCCTGGGGGAATTCATTTTGCATCGTTTCGAAGGAACCGCTTGTCAGTTCATTCGCAGGCGCAAGCGATCCGGTGCTCAGAACCAAAATGAAAAGACCTGTTGTTAAAAAATGGCGCCTGAGGCGGAATAAGGACTGTGTGCGATACGGGTGTGGGAACTCAATGCTCATGTCTTCGTGATTACCAGATCTGGAGTCGCGATGCACCTTTTTGTGACTCACACAGTAGAGCCCCCGCGAATCCGTCGGTTGCCTCCATCCGGAGCGTATTGATCAGTCCGAAGAACGATTCCTGAAATCGGGCCGGAAAGGCATGCCTCAAACCATGGTTTTGCGCAGCGTCTGCCCTGAAACCCACCGTCCTTCTATGATGACGCGTTGCGGGTGCTCCGGCAATCCCCGCTCGCCGCGTTGGATCATCGCAACGAGAAAATCGGTCGCCACCTGACCGATAACCTCGGAGTCTTCAATCATTCCGGTGAGTTGCGTATTCAACGAAGAAAGCCCGACGCAAGCCACTCCCAAATCGCCCGGCACCTGCACTCCGGCTTTACCGAGGAAGTTGAGAATGTCGTCATTGCCGGTAACGATGACGTCAGGTTCATGCGTTTTGAGCCATTTGGCCAGAAGTTCGGGACTCCGTTTGTAGTCGGCACGAAGCGGCGGAATGGCATCGGAGCTGACCAACAATTGATCTGCAAGATATGCGGCGAGAAAATTGTGGTTGATCCGGTCGTCATGAACCAAATCCGTGACAAAACCGATCCGTTTGTATCCCAGGCGGCGGACTTCGCGGAGACATTGCAGCATGTGTCGGTAATGGGCCGCAGCCACGATATGCAGACGGGGAGCCAGTAGGGAATAGCCAAAGGTGACCGTGGAAAATCGATTCCAGTCAAAATCCATTTTCATCTCGGCTTTCGGCTGAGGACAGAGCAAGAGCCCGTCCACATTCCGTGCACGGAGGATGCCTGCCAGTCGCGCGGTGCTTATGCCCATGGCGTGCAAGTCGAATGTTTCCACCTGGTAGCCGTGGTGCGGCGCGCGGGCCGCAGCACCCCGATAATAGTCCGAAAAGTGCATGCTGTTCTGCCAATGAAAATCGAAGGCCGAATTCACGATCCATGCCAGCGTGCCGTGGTAAGTCGCCGGACGACGGCGGGTTCGATAGGCCGCGAGAGCCGAGAGCATCGGGTCCGGCGAATATCCCATCTTGGATGCTATACGATGGATCCGTTTCTTTGTTTGAACGGGAATACTCGGGTCGTTCTTGAAAGCCAGCGAAACCGTCGAGCGATGCACCCCGGCCCGCAGGGCAATATCCTGCTGGGTGACCCTGCATGTCTTTGCCAATTCTGCCATACTAAAAGCCTGCTTTGATGGTGGAAGAAAAATGGTGCAATCAATCGTTGGGCGATCCCCGGTTTTTTCCACCCAATACCTCCACGGAAACTTGATCGAACCAAATCGTTCCTTTCGCCTGCCAGAGATAACATTCCAAAGCGACGACCTCCGTTCCTTCGGGCACGGTGACGTCGACGGTGAAAAAAGCCCAATCGAAGGTGCTCTCGACCGATCTCAAATAAACATTCTTGGCACCGAGTTGCTGTTGGATATCGGGGTTGGATTTATTGATGAAACCCAGCCGGACACAGGCCCCTTGCGACTCACCGCCATCCCCCAGGTTTTCCCCTTTCATCCACGCAGAAAGCCGGAGTGTTTGTCCGGGTTTCAAGGTCAGGTTTTGAGAGAGGGAACAGCGCACCGGTTCGACCGATGAGATGCGCAATGAGTGTCCTCCCTCCTTGGCAGCGGCCTCATCCACCGAGTATAAGGAGGGGTCGCCTCTGACGAGGCTGAGAGGATTCTTGTCGGGAACCGCAGGGAAGTGGAATTTCCAGCCGGGCGGTGCGCCGTCCGTGCCTGCCTCCTCGAAAGAGGGATTGGAGACGATGTTTCCGGCGCGACCAAGAGCGGCGAATCCAAGGATGACTGAAAGCGTCAGGGCAAGCGGTGGGAGTCGATGCATGGTGGTGGAGGGTCTCGATGTGTTAAGCGTTGGGAAATTTCACCTCGAAAGTTTGAATCCTTCCCTTCCTCTCAGGAGGGCGGGAAAGAAGTCTGGGACCGTCTCGGAAAAAGATCGCGGAACTTGGGCAATGCCGTCTCCAGGGGGGGGAGTTCCGGATGCCACAGTTTCTCCCATTCGAGCGAGATCCCCCCGGTGTAGTTCACCTTTTGAAGCAAATCCCGCAAAGCGCAAGTGGGGTAGCAGCCTCCCCCGGGTATTGTGTAGCGAATTGGGTGACTTGGGCCGTTTCCAGGGAGGCTGTCCTTGTAGTGAACATGCCGGACGAGATCTCCCAATTGACGCCAACTGTCTTCCGGGGACTCGCCGGCCACCCGCCAGGTATGATGGCTGTCCCAGAGGATCAGCACCGGCTTTTCGAGAAGGGAATTCAAGGCTGCGCACGCTTCGGGATAACTGAAAGCATCGTGTGTCTCAAGAAGCGGTTCGCAGGGATTTTCGAGTTGGGACAAACCTTTCCGGACTTGATCCATGCACCGGGCAGCTTCCTCGAGCTCTTGCGCCGACGGTTTCCCCGCCGCATCTCCCCCTTTGCCAAAAACCCGCAAATAAGGGGCGCGCAATTGGCGGGCGAGAGCGGCGAAGCGATAGAACTCCGCCAAATCCCGGGGGCTGCTCCCGATCAAACAGAGAGATGTCGCCACGACCCGAACAGGCTGGCCTGGCCGACGTGCGCCGGGATCCTTGTTTTGAAAATATGCGGGCAGGTCGATCGTTCCGCCCAGAGAACGAAGCTCCAGAAAATCCATGTCCGATTGCCCGGCCAGCCGACATGCCCCGGAAAACGACAATTCAGGGGCGCCAATGGTAGAAAACCCAAGAAGCCAATCGACAGGGAGCGCGTGTTCGGCGGAGTTTTCAGATGGGACGGTCATATTTCGCGGGTTTGAGGAGCATGGCCCAGCCGACCAGGAACAAGATCCCGCCGATCGGGGTGATGGCACCGAGCCACTTGATGTTTGTCAGCGCGAGAGCGTAGAGGGAGCCGGAGAAGAAGATGACTCCCGCCGCCCAGAGCCGGGCGACAAAGGGGGCGCGTTCTGCGGCCCAGAGCGAGGAGACCGCGTGGACGAGTTGATAAAACACAGCCGTCTGCCAGATGGCGGCGGTCCCGTTCGCGGAGAGCGCGTCATGCAACGGCCCGTGTGCCCCGAAGGCTCCGAGCGCGACTCCGGTAAATCCCAACGCGGCGGCAAGTGTTGTGGCAGGCATGAAATCCAGTCTCAGACATCCTGACGCGCGAGGAAAGCGACTGGAACGATTATTTGGTGGGGCGGGATCGCCGAGCCCGCCGATTTCTCTCGACGGACGGCAGGGCGAGCCATCCCTACCAACGAAGGCTGGGGCAACCTTTTTCCTCGCACCATCATTTTCGCTGCATGGCATCAGGGTGTGAGATTTGCGAAACTACGCCGTCGGCAGGGCGACGAAGGGCGCCTCCTGCAACGGGCGGCTCTTCTTCTGCACGAGCAACCGCCACCAGACCCGCGCGTTGGCACCGACAATCAGGATGACGAGGAGGAGGAATGTCGCAGTCACCACGCTGTTGACGTGGTTGTTGAAAATCTGCTGCTTCCACATCGCGATCTGCGCCGGAGATCCGCCGACGGCGGCTTTGCCGGCCAGCTCCCGCGCCGCGCTCAAAAACCCGAGCCTCGGGTCGGTGGCGAAAATTTTCTGGAATCCGGCGGTCATCGTGACGGCGAGCAGCCAGCACAGCGGGAGCGCCGGGACCCAGAGGAAGCGGGCTTTGCCCATTTTCAGCAGGACCGTCGTCCCGAGGGAAAGGGCGATGACTGCGAGAAGCTGGTTGGCCACCCCGAAAATCGGCCAGAAGGAATTGATGCCGCCGAACGGGTCAACCACGCCCTGGTAGAGGAAATACCCCCAGGCACCGACGAAGGCGAGGCTGGCAAGCCAGTTGCCAGCGACCGATTCGGTGTTGCCGAGAGGTTTCCACGCGTAGCCGAGAAGATCCTGGACCAGAAACCGGCCCACGCGGGTCCCGGCATCGATCGTCGTCAGGATGAACAGTGCCTCGAACATGATGGCGAAGTGATACCAGACCGCGATCGCGGTCGGGTTGTCGACCAGGCGGGAAAACATCCGCGCCATCCCCACCGCGAACGTGGGTGCCCCGCCGGTGCGTCCGACCAGGGATTTCTCGCCGACATCGCTCGCGAGAGCGGACATCTGGGCCTCGGTCACCGGGAATCCGAGGTCCGTGATCTTTTTGACCACCGCAGCTGGCTCGCCCTTCATGTTGATCGCGAAATATTCGCCGGGCAGCATCGTGCAGGCGGCGATCAGGGCCATGATGCCCACGAGCATCTCCGTGATCATCCCCCCGTAGCCGACGAGGCGGATGTCCTTTTCCCGCGCCAGCAATTTGGGCGTGGTTCCGGAGGAAATGATCGCGTGGAAGCCCGAGACCGCAGCGCAGGCAATGGTGATGAAACAAAACGGGAAAACCGCCCCGGCAAACACGGGGCCGGTGCCGTCGATGAATTTCGTCAGCGATGGCATTTGCAGCGGCGGCATGATCACCAGGATCGCCACCGCCAGAAACCCCACCGCCCCGATCTTCAAAAACGAGCTGAGGTAGTCGCGCGGGGCCAGCAGGAGCCAGACCGGCAGCACGGAAGCCAGCAGCCCGTAGCCCATGATCAACCACGCCAGTGAAATTTCGCTGCAATGGAACACCCCCTCGATCGAACCGCCCTGGATCCACTTCCCGCCAAGGACCGAGAAGAGCAGGCCCGCCACGCCGAACGCGCTGATCGCCTTCATCCCGGCCCATTTGTATTTCATCCCGAGCCCCATCGCCATCGCGAGGGGAATTGTCGCGGCAATGGTGAAAAGCCCCCACGAGCTTTCGGCCAGCGCCTTCACCACGACCAGCGCCAGCACGGCAAGAAGGATGACCATGATCGCCAGAATGCTCGCCAGCGCGACAAATCCCGCGAACGGCCCGACCTCGTCCCGAACCATCCCGGCAAGCGATTTCCCGCCGCGGCGGACCGAGCAAAACAGGATGAGGCAGTCGTGGACCGCCCCCCCGAGCGTGGCTCCGACAAGGATCCACAGCATGCCGGGCAAAAACCCGAACTGGGCCGCCAGCACCGGCCCGACGAGCGGCCCCGGTCCGGCAATCGCCGCGAAGTGGTGCCCGAAGACCACCCACCTGTTCGTCGGCTGGTAGTCCTTGCCGTCGTCGTTGAGGACGGCGGGCGTCGCCCGTCCGTCGTTCAACGTCAGCACCTCCGCCATCAGCCAGGCGGAGTGGAACCTCCACGCCAGTGCGAAAACGCACACCGACGCGACCACGATCCAGAGCGCGTTCACCTGCTCGCCACGCGACATCGCCAGCACGGCAACCGAAACAACCGCCGTGATCGCCGCCAGCGACCAGCCGACTGCGGCAGCCCGGGAAAGCGGGCGGATGACGGGAATGTTTTGCATGCGGGATCGGAAATCCAGGGAAACCAAGCACGGCGGAACCGGTTTTCCAAATCAAAAGTCAGAAATCCTGACAGGGAACGCGCCAGCAGATCTTGCGGGGATGCCAGGCATCTTTGACGGACCCGGTTTCCTGCTGCCCTGCCCGTGTGTGACTCTGGCTCGACCGCGATACCCGTCTCCAAACGGGATGCCCGTTCCCCTTGGCCCACCCTTCGCCGCCGGATCTGTTGGATTCCAAGTTGGATTCCAAGGCTTGCGGAAACCGGGCCGGCGCGTAGTGTGGGGTGGATGCCGCGAAGACCTGTCGTCAAAATAGGCCCCCTCAAACTCGGGGGCCCCGAGTTGTTGTTCATCCTGGGCCCGTGCGTGATCGAGTCGGCGGCATTCACCCGCAGAATGGCGAAAAAGCTGAAGGCCGTTTGCGACGGCGAGGGGGTCGGCTTCGTGTTCAAGGCGTCCTACGACAAAGCCAACCGGACTTCGGGCAGATCCTTCCGGGGGACCACCGTGCGGGACGGCTGCGCCCTGCTGGGCGAAATCGGAGGGGAATTCGGGGTCCCGGTGACGACCGACGTCCACTCGCCCCACGAGGCGGAGATCGCCGGCGAAACGATCGACGTGCTTCAGATCCCGGCCTTTCTCTGTCGGCAGACGGATTTGATCGTTGCGGCGGGGTCGACCGGGCGGGTGGTCAACGTGAAGAAAGGCCAGTTCCTGGCACCGTGGGACATGGCCAATGTCGCAAAGAAGCTCGAGGCCACCGGCTGCAAGGCCTTTTTTTTCACCGAGCGGGGGACGACTTTCGGCTATAATAACCTTGTCGCGGACATGCGGTCCATCTATTGGATGCAAAGTTTAAATTGTCAGGTCGTTTTCGATGCCACCCATTCGGTCCAGCGCCCCGGGGGGGCAGGGGAGACGACCGGTGGTGACGGCGGGCTGGCTCCGATGATGGCGCGCGCCGCAGTGGCCGCCGGGTGTGACGGCCTCTTTATCGAGACACATGAAAATCCCGCAAAAGCCCTTTCTGACGGCCCCAATCAAATCCCCCTGCGGGATCTTCCGCGGCTTCTTGCGCAACTCAAAACCCTCCGTGATGCGGTGGCATAGCCTGATCCCTGCCATGTTCTGCCTCGCGCTGCAGCCGCTCTGGTGCGCGGACCCGGCTCGCGGAGCCGCAAAAAAAGAGGCGGAGGAAAAGAAGCCGTCGGAGGCCGCAGGATTCGATGTCCCCGTGCCCCTGAACATTCCCGTCAAAGGGATCAGGATCCCCCACCGCAACGAGGAGGGCAAACTCGTGATGACCATCGAAGCGGAGGTCGCCACGAAATTGGACGGGCAGCATGTGGACATGCAGAACATGAAGGTCGAGTCCTTGGACGACGATGGAAAAAAAATCAGCATCGAGCTGCCCCACTCGGTTTTCAACCTCGAGACCAGGATCCTCACCGGAGACACGGGTGCCGTGATCCGCAGGGAGGATTTCGAGATCACCGGGGATGCCGTCGAGTTCAACACAAAGACCCGCTACGCGATTTTGCGGGGAAAAATCCGAATGGTCATCCAATCCTCCGACTTAGACAAATGACAAAAAGCCACCCACTGATCGCCCTTCTGTTCCTTGGAGCCTGTGCCGCACACGCGCAGCAGGCCCCTTCCATGAACGGGGGGGAAAAACCGAAACCCGCACCCTCTGGCGCTTTTGCCGGACTTGGCAAAGACCGGCCCGCCGACGCCAGGACCGAGATCCTGGCAAACAAGGAAGCCACATTCGACAATTCCGCCAGCGTGGCCGAGTTCACCGGAAGCGTGGTCGTGCATGACCCGCAGTTCACGCTGACCTGCGATCGCCTGAAAGTGACGCTGAGCAAGAGCCGCAAGGGCATGGAGATGGTCGAGGCATCCGGCAACGTGGTGATCATCCAGGAAAACACCGACAAAAGCGGGAAGGCGAGCAAGGCGATCGGCAAGGCCGGTTTTGCGACCTACAAACCGGAATCCGGGGAGATCACGCTCAAGAGCTGGCCGTCCGTCCAGCAGAATATGAACACCCAGGTCGGGACCGAGGAAGGCACGGTCATGTTCCTCAACCGCAACGGAAAATCCCACACCGAGGGACCGAGCAAGACCGTCATCACCGACACGAGCGAAGCGGGAGCTGCCAAATGAGCGGGGACATCGGGGGCACGGAGCGCAGCCCCGTCCCGGAAGGGGACCCCCTTCTCCGCACCGACGGGCTCGTGAAAATCTACAACGGACGTTCCGTGGTGAACGGGGTGGACATCAACGTGAAGCGGGGCGAGATCGTCGGGCTTCTCGGGCCGAACGGGGCCGGAAAAACCACCACATTTTACATGATCGTGGGCTTGATCCGCCCCAATGGCGGCCGCGTCTTCTTCGAAAACGCCGACGTGACCGACATGGCGATGTACCGCCGGGCGAGGCACGGGATGGGATACCTCCCCCAGGAAGAATCCATCTTCCGCAAACTCACCGTGGAGGAGAACATCCTCGCGATCCTCGAGACGACCAAAGCCTCGAAACCCGAGAGAAAGCACCGCTGCGAGGAACTCCTGACCCGGTTCGGGATCGAGCACATCGCCAAGAACCAGGCCCTGACGCTCTCCGGGGGGGAAAAACGCCGCCTGACGATCGCCCGCTCGCTGGTGACCAACCCCGCCTTGCTCATGCTGGACGAACCCTTCAGCGGGGTGGACCCGATCGCGGTGCATGACGTCCAGCAGATCGTGCAGGATCTCCGCGAGCAGGGGCTCGCGATCCTGATCACCGACCACAACGTCCGCGAGACGCTCAACATCGTGGACCGGGCCTACCTCATTTACGAAGGCCGGGTCGAAAGCCAGGGAAACAAGGATTTTCTTCTCGACGACCCGATCAGCCGGAAACTTTACCTCGGCGAATCGTTCACCATGTAAACAGGATCCCCGGACCGCGATGCCGCAAAAACCCTCCCAAAGACCCTCCAACAACCGTGTCCCGCACATCACGGTCGGACATTTTTATGCCAACCATGCCGAGAAGCTCGGGCTGCGGCTCGAGGGGTCCTCGCGGGGGTTGAACCGCCTGATCCGCGAACCGACCATCAACCGTCCGGGCCTGGCCCTCTGCGGGTTTTTCCACTACTTCGCGGTCAAGCGGATCCAGGTTTTGGGGGCGGCGGAACTCAGCTACCTGAAGAGCCTCAAGGCCCCCGAGCTGCGGGATCGCCTGCGGGCCCTCTTCGCGAGAAGCATGCCGTGTCTCGTCGTGGCCAGAAACGCGCCGGTGCCCGATGCCTTGCTCGATGCGGCCGGCGAATTCGAGACGCCGGTCTTCCGGACCAACATGATCACGATGAAGTTCATCAACGCCGCCACGATCTCGCTGGAGTTCGATTTCGCCCCGTCCGCTTCCGAGCACGGCAGCATGGTGGACATCCTCGGTGTCGGCACGCTCATCCGCGGGGCCAGCGGGATCGGGAAAAGCGAGTGCGTGCTCGGCCTGATCGAGCGCGGCTACAGCATCGTGAGCGACGACCTGACCCGGTTCCGCTCGATCGAGGGCCGAGAGCTTCTCGGGATGTCCGCCAACCTCTCCCGCTACCACATGGAAGTGCGGGGGATCGGGATCATCAACATCGCTTCCATGTTCGGCGCCGGCGCGGTGCGCGCCGAAAAGCGGCTCGATTTTGTTGTCACATTGAAAGATTGGCACGAGGTCGAGGATGTGGATAGGATCGGGCTGGACCGCGAAAACTACGAGATCCTCGGGATCAAGATCCCGCATGTCACGCTGCCGGTGCGGACCGGACGCGACCTGGCACGCCTCGTGGAAGTCGCGGCCCTGGACCAGAAACTCAAAGATATGGGCGAAAACAGCGCTGTTGAATTCAACCAAAAATTGCTGCATATGATCAGCGAACGCCGGAGCCGGTAATGGGAATACTTTCCAAAAAAAAGCCAAACGAGGATGTGCAGCGCTGCACGGGGGAGGTCGTGATCGACAACAGAAACGGGCTCCACGCGCGCCCGGCGGCCATGTTCGTCAAAATTTCCAGCCGTTATCGCGCCGAGGTGTGGGTGGAGAAAGACGGGGAACGCGTGAACGGCAAGAGCATCATGGGCCTGATGATGCTGGCCGCCGGCAAGGGCTCCCGCCTGCAGGTCATCGCCGAGGGCGCGGATGCGGACAAGGCCGTCGCGGAGATCAAAAACCTGGTCGAAACCCGCTTCGGGGAAGAGTAGCTGCGGTATTTACTTGGTGAATTTTTCCTGGTAGGAGTGGGCTCCTCATGGAGCCTCCGAACACCAGCGGGACCGAACAGAGATTCACGGGCATGCCCGTGGCCCCCGGAATCGCCCACTGCGCGGTCATGGTCCAGTGGGAGGAGGACGAGGAAATCGCCCTCCGGAAAATCGAACCGCACGAGCTTCCCGAGGAGATCGCTCGGTTCGAGTCCGCGCTCATCGCGACGCGGGCGGAGCTCCTCGAGATCCAGCAGAGGATCGCAAATGCCATCGGCTCCAGCGACGCCAGCATTTTTGACGCGCACCTGCTCGTGGTCGAGGACCGCACCCTCATCGACGAGGTGCTCCGCAAGCTGGACCGCGAGCGATGCAACGTCGAATACGTTTTCCACCAGGTGGCCGAAAAATATTGCCGGACACTCTCGCAGATCGATGATCCCTACCTCCGCGAGCGGGTTGTGGACATCGAGGACGTGACGCGGAGGGTCATCCGCCACCTGCTCGGCAAGGCCCCGAGAAATCCCGCGAGCCACGACCGCCAGCACATCATCGTCGCCCACAACCTGACGCCGTCGGACACCGCCCAGCTGAACCGCGGGCTCGTGCTGGGGTTTGCCACCGAGATCGGCAGCAAAACCTCCCACACGGCGATCATGGCCCGCTCGCTGGAAATCCCCGCGATCGTCGGCCTGCACGGGATCTGCCAGCAGTTGACGAGCGGGGATGATGTCCTGCTCGACGGGTATTCCGGCACTTTGATCCTGAACCCCTCCCCGGAGACGCTGGCCGAATACGGGCGGATCGAATCCGAGAAGGAAGAGGTCGTCGAACGGCTTGAGCTGATCCGGGAAACCGCCTCGACCACCGTCGACGGCCGCCACGTCGTTCTCTCGGCAAACGTCGATCTCCCCGGGGAACTCGATGATGTGGCCGCCAACGGGGCGGAGGGAATCGGGCTTTACAGGACGGAATTCCTCTACCTCAACCGCGTCGAGCCCCCTGATGAGGAAGAACAGTTCGAACATTACCGCCTCGCGGCGGAAAAAACGAAGCCGAACGGGGTCATCATTCGGACTTTGGACATCGGCGGGGACAAATCCACGCAGAGCCTTCACCTGCCCGAAGAGCAAAATCCCTTTCTGGGATGCCGGGCCATCCGGTTCTGCCTGCAGAACCCGGAGATTTTCAAAACCCAGCTCCGCGCAATCCTCCGTGCGGCGACGTTCGGAAACGTGAAGATCATGTATCCGATGATCTCGGGGGTGGAGGAACTCCGGCAGGCGAACGCCATCCTCGAAGAGAGCAAGTCCGAACTCGCGGAGCGGGGCGTGCCGTTCCACCCGTTCATCGAGGTGGGGATCATGATCGAAATTCCCAGCGCGGTTCTGGCCGCCGACCACCTCGCCCGGGAAGCCGCCTTTTTCAGCATCGGAACGAACGATCTCATCCAATACACCTTCGCCGTGGACCGCGTGAACGACCGGATCGCCCACCTCTACAACCCGACTCATCCCGCGATTTTGAGAATGATCAAGATGGCGGTCGACGCGGCTCACTCCCACGGAATTTGGACGGGGGTGTGCGGCGAAATGGCGGGCGATGTCCTGCTCACCCCGCTGCTCATCGGACTCGGCGTGGATGAGTTGAGCGCCACGAGCTCCATCGTCCCGCGGGTGAAAAAAGCGGTCCAATCCCTCGATGCCTCGCAGTGCGAGGCGCTCGTGCGGACGGCCCTCTCAATGGAGGATTTCGCCGCCATCCAGCAAATGAGCCTGGAGATGGCCCGCGCATGCTACGCGGAATTCGCCGACTGACCGCCGGGCCGTGGGGCGACCCCGGCCCCGTTACGACGACACGGCCTTCCTCGCGCCGCAGCCAGCACATCTTGCGAACCGGGAATTCTATGTTAAGGACCTGCCATGTCATTGTTCCACGGGTCCATGAAAAAATGGGTTCTCGTTCTGGCCCTTTCCGCCGTCATGGGGATTGTCCCCGCGCAGGCCCGGCCGGACTTTCCCACGCCCGTGGCCGGCTACGGGGACGGCGGCGAGCCCTCCCTCTTGGCTAAACTTGCGGGCCGGGTCCGGAAAGACCCTTTCAACGCCATCGCGACGACCCTCTTTCTGGGAGCGATCGCCCACACGTTTCTCGCCGCGAAATTTCGGAAAATCTCCCGCCGTTTCGAAAACGAATGCAAGGCTGTCGGACGGAAGCTGCGCGATGGAAACGCGGACGACCGGCAGCTCAGGCGGGCGTGGGACAGGGAAAAATTTCTGGCGGTCCTGTTCCATTTTCTGGGCGAGGTCGAGGCGGTTTTCGGGATCTGGGTGATCCCGCTCGCGATCGCGATGACGTTGATGAAAGGCCCCGGGACCGCGCGCTCCTACATCGACGGGGTCAATTTCACCGAGCCGATCTTCGTCGTCGTGATCATGGCCATCGCCAGCTCGCGACCGGTTCTCTATTTTTCCGAGGCCTGCCTGCGGCTCGTGGCGAATCTCGGACGGGGAACCCCCGCCGCATGGTGGATGTCGCTTCTCACGGTCGGCCCACTTCTCGGCTCGTTCGTGACCGAGCCCGCTGCCATGACGATTTGCGCGATGCTCCTCGCAGCGAAGTTTTACAGGCTCGAACCGTCCATGCCGCTGCGCTATGCGACGCTCGGGCTGCTGTTCGTGAACATCTCGGTCGGTGGAACACTGACCCATTTCGCCGCCCCCCCGGTGGTGATGGTGGCCGCGAAATGGGATTGGAACCTGCCCTTCATGCTCGCCAATTTCGGATGGAAGGCCGCGCTCGGGATCGCCGCCTGCAACCTGCTGGCCTTTCTGGTGTTCCGCCGCGAACTCCTCTCGCTCCGCGATCCCGGGGAAGATTCCGCGAAACGGAATCCCGCCGTCCCGGGCTGGATCGTGGCCGCGCACCTGCTCTTCATCGGATTCGTCGTTTACGCCTCACACTTCCCCGCAGTCGTCGTGCTCACGTTCATGCTGTTCCAGGCCTTCGTGATGGCGACCGAGCGAAACCAGGACCTCATCAACCTCAAATCCCCGGTGCTTGTCGGCTTTTTCCTCGCCGGCCTCGTCATTCATGGCGGCTGCCAGGAATGGTGGATCGAGCCGGTGCTGACTGGCCTCGACCCGCTCCAGTTGCTGCTCGGCTCCACCGCGCTCACCGCGTTCAACGACAATGCCGCCATCACCTACCTCGCCTCGCTCGTGCCTGGGTTCTCCCCGCAGGCGAAACTCGCGGTCATGGCGGGTGCCGTCGCCGGCGGCGGACTCACCGTCATCGCGAACGCCCCGAACCCGGCCGGACAGTCGATCCTCCAAAACCACTTCGGGACCAATGGCGTGGACGCCGTGAAACTTCTCCTCTCAGCCCTCATCCCCACCGCGATCATGGCCCTCGCTTTTTTCTTCCTGCCCTGACGGCAGACCAACCCTATCTCAATGTGTTGTGATTGCCTGCGCCTTTTCAGGCCCGTTTTTTTGCACATAGACGGGCATTTCCTTTCCCAGTTTTTGCATCTTTACTTGGAAAGGAGACATTTCCCCTTCCATCGCACGTGCCTTTAGTTCCTCGCCCCGAAGGAATTTTCGGTATGCCTCCAGGGATTGCTCGCCCTCCGCGCTCTTTCGAAAAGGACTGGCGGCTGGTCCCACTTCCCACCCGTAGCAGTCAACAAGGATGGCGCCATGGTTGTACAGATTGGCGAGATAGGTCTCCATTGGAATCCCCCCGCCGCCCATGGCCGCCGCAGCGGGATCAACCGCAGATCCCTCGCAGGACGCCCATGGCTTTGTGATGCCGTATTTGGCACGATCCGCCTTGATCTCATCGAGATGAAATGGCGGGTAGGTGCTAAGGCCGGGAACATGGTGCGGTCCGAATGCAACACGCGGTGGCGAGAAGTCTATTTTTTCGAGATAGCCCGGAACGGCAACCCCTGCGTCATACGCCTTGCGCCCGTCGCCCAGCTGAGGCAGCGCGGCGTGCGAGAAGATTTTCTCATCAGGGACTCCCGCCTCGGCAAGTGATCTTGTCCAGAAATCGATGACTTGTCCAGAAATCGATGAAGTCTTTGACGATTTCGACTCGAGCCTCGTCGAGTTCGGCTCGAGAATTCTTTGCGCTGTAGCCCTTCCTGGTCAAGGCGTTGTAGCCGGTGCATTTGCCGGTATCAAAATCCTTGCCGAGGCGGGTTTCCCAGCCGGCAATGACGCCGATAAAAAGATGCTCCTTGCCGACCGCCGTGAGAGAGTCCATCCCCCGCCGTGCCTCTTCCCCGATGAGGGTGCAGCGCTTTTTGACCTCTTGCAGAACAGCAGGGCTGTTGATGCAGAGTTGAGGCATGAGTTTGGTCGCGGTGACGGACCAGTTGAGCAAGCGGCCGGTATTGGGAGTTTTATCCCAGTCAAGCCACTCAATATTGTCGATCGTATTCAAAGAGGAAAGCCGTCTCCAAAACATCGAGTCATCGATATGGAAGCCGACCGCGATGTTCTTCTCCAGTGCGATGGCAAATGCATCGCGCATCCATTGCCTGACCTGATCGTCGGCATGGTCAAATGCAAGCGGGCCGGTGATAAAGCCGAGCTTCCGATTTTTGCTGCCCACGGTTCCGATGGCGCGAATGATGTTGTCCGTGGTCCTGGCGTCATCCGTCCCCGGCCCCAGGTTCCGAAGAATTTCTGGGGACGCATGGGTTCCGGCAAATATCTGGAACGCGAGATACTGAGTGGTCGAGGCATTTGGCCCCTGGGCCGCCTGAAGTTCCTGGGTGTTGAGAGGCGATTTGTCGTTTTGCGCCCGGGCGATGCTGACGGCGGCCAGCAACAGACATGCGACCAGGGTGATGGAACTGAGTTTCATGGCGCGTTTTTACGGGGTTGTCGTTGCCTGCTTCTGTTCCCCCATGAGCTGCTCGAGCACGCGGTCCAGTTCGGCCTCCGCCTCGGGAATGTTGCCGGACTCGATGAGCGGCTTGAACTTGCCCTCCATCGCCCTGGCGATCTCCGAGGGATCGCGCCCGCCTTCCGCCCATTTTCGCGCGCCCTCTTTCACCTTGGCGATCTTCCCCTCGATCCGTTTGCGCGTCTCCTCGACAAAGCCGCTCTTTGCCACCTCGCCAAGTTTGGCCTGCTGCTCCGGCGTGAGGAGATTCTTGATCGCGGCAAGCAGGCTGATCTGGCCGTGTTTCACTTCGCGCTCGGCGTCCAGCAATTTGTCGAGCTGAGCGGCGAGCGCGCCCTCGTCCACACGTTGTTCCTTTGCCAGCCCGCCCAGCGCCGCAGCCTCGCTCTCCAGCCGCTTGCGCATCTCCTCGAAACGCGCCTGGTCCTTCCCGATCCGCGCGCGAATCGTTTCGCGCTGTTCCGCAGTGAGGCAGATGCGCTCTGCCTCGCGCATCACGAGGTCCGGCGGGAAAAATGCCCCTGCCAGCGGATCGGGTTGCGGGGCCTTTCCCGGCCCGGCGTGAAGCGGAAGCATGGCGGCGAAAAAGACGGAAAGCAGCGGTGCGCATTTCATGGCGGTATTTGCTTTGGTTGGTTGAGGCATCAATTGGGAAGTGCGGAGTTTGGCTGCCCGAGCAACGAAGCGGAGGGCGACATCCATGCGGGGATCGGCGACGCATGGCCGGAGGAAAGGGCGGCCATCGCAGACCTCGTCGAGGCCGCCAGCGCGGTGAAATCCGGCGGCGGACGATGCGAAACCGTTCGCGAACCGCCCGGAATTCCCAGCGCGACGCACAAAGCGGAGGCACCGAGCGCGCCAGCGAGCGCCGGTCTCCACCATCGGACGGTTTGCCGCCGCGAAGGTGCCGCCAGCGCGCGAATGCGGCGCATCCCCGCGTGGTGCAGCGCGGCGTCGAACGGCGGCTCCGGAATCCGGGCCGCGTCGCGCCGCAATGCCTCGTGGATCGAGTCGCGCGGGCCGCTGGATGAAAACGGGCGTTTCGTGCTCATTTCATCAGGTTAATGCGCCGTCTCGCGCAGCCGGTTCACTTTTTCCTTCATGCGCCGGAGTTTTTCCAAGGCTTGATGAAGCCGGCTTTTCACCGTGCCCGGGGGGATGCCGAGGGCGGCAGCCGCCTCCGCCTCGCTCGCTTCCGCGTAGTAGCGCAAGCGGATCACCTCGCGATGCCGCGCCGGCAGCGCCATCACCATCGCGCGCAGCAACCCCGCCTCCCGCTCGATCCCCTCCGCACCCGGTGCCGCCACGGGCTCTTGCCGCGCCGCAGCAGCCTGTTGATCCTGCGTCGCCAGCGGCAGCCTCCGCGAAAACCATCCGCAGGCGCGCCGGTGCCGACGCAGCAGGATGACGTAGAGCCAGGTGGAAAGCTGGCAGGAACCATCGAACCGCCGGAGACTTTTCCACGCGGCGATCATCGTCTCCTGGACAAGATCGCGCGCCAGGTCGGCGTCGCCGCAAAAGGCCAGCGCCTGCGCCAGAAGCCGTGGTTGCTCCGCCTCCAGAAGCCGCGAAAAAGCCCCCGCGTCCCCGTCGCGCGCACAGGCGATGAGGCTGGCGGTGACGGCGGGATCGTCGGCCGGTGGAACCATCATGCGAACATACTTCCTTAATGCGGTTGCCGCGCCAAGTCGTTCAGATTATTTTGCGCCCGGCACCGCGCCGTAAACTTCGCGAAAGTCCGCCACATCTCCGTTCCGCACCCTCAAACGAGGCCGCAGACGAGGTTGGAAATGTCAATAACAGGGGCGTTTCGTTCATGGACCGGACATCGCTTTGAAGGCTATCTTTTCGCGTCGGCAGCCATTCGTCACAAATTCAGATGCAGTCCCTATTGCCTTCCGAGCGATCGCGCTTCACCGATTCCGCCACCGGCTCGACGGTCATTCAATGGACGCGGGGTTCCTGCAAAAACCAGCATCTTTATTTCACCAGCCCCAGCGTGACGGCGGACGACCGGTGGCTGGTGTTTCTCTCCGACCGCAGCGGCAGCCCGAACCTGTATTCCATCGACCGGCGGGACGGAAGCATCCGCCGGTTGAGCCGCAATGAGAGCGGATTGCTGCGCAGCTACGTGTATCCCACGGGCGGCCTGCGCGGGCTGAGCAAGGCGTCTCCCTGCCTCGATCCGATCCGCAACCGGCTCTATTACATCCGGGACGACAGCGTCCGGAGCGTGAGTTTGGACGATGCCGACGGCACGGAACGGGAAATCTGCCAAATGCCCCCGCAGTGGTATGGGGCGTTCACTCACATCTCGCCCGACGGTCGCACGCTTTGCGCACCCTGCACCGATCCGCGCGCGTTCGTCGATGAGGCGGAGACGCAATGGGACCAGATGAGAAAGGTCCCGGGCCGCATGGAACGCGAAAACCTGCGGACCCGCATCTGTTTGATCGATGTTTCCACAGGCAAAATGAAAATTGCGGCGGAGGTCCCGTTTTGGGTGACGCACGTGCAGTTCGATCCCCTGGGGACAGGCCGCATCGTTTTCAACCGCGAGGGTTTTGTGGAGGGAGGAGACAGGCCGCCGCACAACCGAATCTGGTGCCTGGAACCAGCCGGGAGCTTCCGTCCGCTGTCGCCCGAGCCGCCGGGGGAATGGCGGGCGCATGAAAACTGGGCGGTCGATGGAAAGAGCATCCTCTATCACGGCGGACGCGGCGGCGAAGCCTTCCTGGCCTCGAGAACGTGGGAGGGGGAGTTGATTCAGGAAACCAGCCTGGAAGGCATCTCATTCTGGCACGCCACCGGCGCCCCGGATGGAAAATGCCTCTTCGTGGACCGTCCGGATGGCTTCATCTCCGCCATCGATCCCTTCGCCAGGGAAAACAAGCTGGTCAACATCTGTCGGCACGATTCGTCGGTGGAGGACCAGGACGCGCATCCCCATCCCCTCGTCACCGCCAGCGGCAAAAGCCTGATTTTTACGTCGGTCCGCACGGGCCGCTGCCAGGTCTATGAGGTGCTGCTTCCAGCCGGGCTGGAAGAAAATGCGGCGTGATCAATACGAGGGGTAAAAGATTGGTTTTGGCTCTCCCGGACGACTCGCCGCGAGGACTTCCGCCACGACGATTTCCTTGGGCGCGATCCGGAAATCCGCAACCCGCAGAATCATTGCCCTGAATCATTGCTTTGAACCCCACGGGCTTTTAGTGTGCGCGGGACATGAAACTTTCCATGCGTTTGTTGTATTCCAGATCGGGGAACGCGGCGGTGTGGGTGATTCTCATCATCGCCATCGTGGCGCTGCTGGTTTATCTGTTGGGCAGTCGGCCGGACCTGGTGAACACATACCTTCCTGGCTTGTTTCCCACACCGACCCCGCAAGCGACCCCCACGCCCACCCCGGAGCCGGTGCCAGAACCCACGCCCACACCAACTCCCACGCCCATACCGACGCCAACTCCCGCGCCCACTCCTGTGCCCGCGCCTGTGGCGGAGGCGACTCCGGAGCCGGAAGTCCCGCTGGATTTTGCGGCCATCGCCGCGAATCCCACGCTTTGGCCGAAACAAGTGGCCCTCCGGCAGCAATTCGCCTTCCCGCTCACGCTGAACGGCAAGGTTGTCGGTCAGGCCCAGGTCCCCGCCGGCACGGTTTTTCCGTTGGTTCGGGTTCTTCCGGACACGGCCAACCCGCAGGTGGAAATCTTGTATCAGAACAACCGGACGGTTCTCCCCGCCGCCGCCGTCGACCTGATCCTGCGGGTCACGGAGAACAAGAACCATGCCTCCCCTCCGGCAGCCCTGCCGACACAAACGCAGAGGCCCACCATTCCGGCACCGGCGGCAGCCGTGAAGCCGCCCGTCATCGGCCCGATGAAGACCCAAGCGGAGTTCTCCTCCCGGATCACGGTCAGCGTGGCCCGCAGCAAAAGCACCAAGGTCGAAGGAGGGGACTTTGACGACAAACGCGACAGGATCAGTTTCAGGATCAAGTTCAACAATGCGGATCCCAACCGCCCGTTTCCGGGTCTGAAATTCGAATTCTATCTTTTCGGCCAGAGCCTGCTCGACCCGAAGGCCGTCAGGCTCCTTCAAAAATACGAGAACTCGTCCCCTCTCAGACCACTCGAGGAAATCGAGTTCGCCACGCCCGAAGTGACGACGGAATGGGACGACACCGGTGCCATCTTCGGGGAAAAATACAAGGGGTGGTATCTGCTCGTTTTCGGTGCGGGCGGCGAGCTTCTGGCCGAGAAAAACACGGTGTCTTTCATCGACGACACCGCGCGGCTTCCGGGAACCAAAGTCGGCGATTTCTACAACAAGAAACTCGATCCGGTGAAGGTGGAGTAAGCGGCGGGCCTTTTTTGTCGTCAGGCCGCGCGCAATACGTGGACCGTGATTTCCGGCGGGCAGTTGAGCCTGGCGCTCACGCCGCAGCTTCCGGTTCCCGGCGAGGTGTAGCCTTGGAGTCGGCCGTGCCTCCACGGGCCCCGCGCAAATCGCCGGTCGATCCGGCAGGGCAGGACCACCGGAATCCCGCCGGGAAGGCAAAGCTGGCCGCCGTGGGTGTGCCCGCTCAACTGCATGTCGAACCCCAGCCGCCCGGCCGCAGCGTAGGTCTCCGGGCTGTGGGAGAGAAGGATGACGCAGCCATCCGGCGGAACCTCCGAGCGAACTTTCTCGAGGTCGTGGGTTTTGTAGAAATGCGGGTCGTCGATGCCGGCGACCCAAAGTTTTTCGCCCCGCCTTTCGATCGACGCCACCTCGTTCAGCAGGATCGGGAGGCCGGACGCTTCGAGCGGCGGGACCATTTCCACAAAATCGTGGTTGCCGAGGATCCCCCACCGCAGCGGGGCCAGAGTCTCGATGACCTTGATCGTTTCGCGCAGGCACGGGCGGAAATCGCCGTCGGTGGTGTTTCTGAAATCTCCGGTGACGACTGCGGCGTCATGCGCGACACCGCGCACAAGGCGCTCGATGACCGGGGTCAGGGCGGCATCCAGATCCAGGTGGAGGTCGGTCAGTTGAAGCAGGCGGAAGCCGTCGAACACCGACGGAAGACGCGGCAGAACCCACTCCCGGACCACGAGCCGCACATCCAGAAAATTGCGCCGCGCGCGGGAGCCGAGGCCGACGACCGCAAGGCAGAAAGAAACCGCCGTATCCAGCGGGAGGAATCGTTCCAGCCGAAAAATCCCCTCGCCCTGGTGGATGAGATGGGCCGATCTCCCGGCCTGTTTCAGCAGCCGTTCGGAGAAAAGCTCCCTCCCCATTCTCGCCTCCAAGGCGGGATGATCCGGATTCTCCATTCCCCGCTGCGGCGACGCTATTCGCCGGATGGGTTGCGGAACGATCTGTCGTCCCGAGCGTTGGTGCCCCCAGGCTCCCCGGCAGCCCCCATCTGATTCCGGAGCGGACGGAACGACGGGTCGGTGCCGTCGGTGCTCCAGAAGACCTCCTCGACGCGCGTCCAAACAACGCTCGGAGCCCCCTCGTAAAGCGAACGCTCCACAAGCTTTTTCCGGACCTCCTTGCGAAGCTCGTAGCTTGACGCAGATGGCCCGGAATCCAGCTTCAGCCCACGAGTCCTCGCCGTGTTCTGGTCGAGCAGTTGGACCTGCGAGAAAACATGCGAACCGGTCGGGATGTCCCCCAGGCTTGTCAGGCAGCGCAAGGAAAGAAACAGGGTTCCCCCAACCCGGGATGGCCACGCCTCGAATTCATACCGTTTGATCTCCCGCAGGCTTTTTCCCGGAACAGCAAGCTGGACCGAATAGCGGTCGGCATGGGCCGGGGTCACCCTGATGCGGGAGACATGCCCCTTCTCATCCTTCGACTCCCAAACGCCCAGGAGCCAGGTGTTTATGTCCTTGGAGGGACCCCCGGTCAGGGGATGGTCGAAATAACAGCCCGGAAGTGCCAGAACGAGAAAAACTGCCGAAAACAGGCGGGCGAAAAATTTCATGCCCCCCGCTATATCCAAGTTCCGTCCTTAATGACACTGTTTTTCGGCACCACGACGATCCCGTCCCGGATGTAGTAGCCCTCCCCGTCGAGGTCCTGGGACTTTCCTTCCGGGCTGATGACGACCCGGTTGCCAATCCGGGCGTTCTTGTCGATGATCGCCCCGTTGATCGCGCAGTCCCGCCCGATCCCGATGGCGGGAACCTCCGCGTCCGGCTTGTGCACCTCGGACTCGTAAAAGTCGGCCCCCATCATAATGGTGTTTTTCAGCGTCGAGCCGGACTGGATGATGCTCCGAATCCCGAGCACGCACCGTTCAATCGTGGCGTCCCCGATGATGCAGCCGTCCGAGATCATGGCGCTGGTGACTTTCGCGGAGTTGACCGTGCTCGCCGGCAGGAAAAGCGGCTGGGTGAATACCGGGGACCCGTGCACGAAAAAGCTGTATTGCGGGTGGTTGCCCACGAGGTTGAGGTTGGCCTCGTAGAACGCGGAGATCGTCCCGATGTCCTCCCAGTAGCCCTGGAAAATGAAGGCCATCACCTTATGCTGGCTGATCGCGGCGGGGATGATGTTCTTCCCGAAATCCACGTAGTCGTTGTCGAGGCATCGCTCGAGGACGGAGCGCTTGAAAATGTAGATCCCCATCGAGGCCTGGTAGAGGTCGGCCTCCGCAGGCTGCCCGATCTTTTTCAGCAGGTCGGGGGGGACCCGCAACGTGTCGAGCACCGCAGGGTCTTTCGGTTTTTCCACGAAGCGCTCGATCCGGCGGTTCTCGTCGGTGAGCATGATGCCGAACCCGGTCGCGGGCTGGCGGGCCACGGGAATTGTCGCGATCGTCAGGTCGGCTCCGGTTTCCACGTGCTGGCGCAGCATGTCGCGGTAATCCATTCGGTAAAGCTGGTCCCCGCTCAAAATCACGTAGTATTCGTAGGGGTGCTCGAGAAAATACCGCATGTTCTGCCGCACGGCGTCCGCAGTCCCCTGATACCACCGTGCGCCTTCCGGGGTCTGCTGGGCCGCGAGGATCTCGACGAAGCTCGGCGTGAAATCATCGAATTTGTAGCTCGAGTTGATGTGCCGGTGGAGCGACGTGCTGTTGAACTGGGTGAGGATGTAGATCCCGCGGAGCCCGGAATTGAGGCAGTTGCTGATCGGGATATCGACGAGGCGGTATTTCCCTCCCAGCGGGACCGCGGGTTTGGACCTCTCTTTTGTCAGGGGGAACAGGCGGGTTCCCGCTCCGCCTCCCATGATGATGGCGAGGGTCTTTGAAGTCGGCAGGGCGTTCAACGGAAGACTCATAGAGGGAATTGCATCTTGCCCATCCGCCCGCAAATTGTCACGGTTCAAAATCTCTATGTGTGGAATCGTCGGATATATCGGCCGTTCGGAAGCGCTGCCCGTGCTTCTCGACGGGTTGCGCCGCCTGGAATACCGGGGTTACGACTCCGCCGGTGTCGCGATTCTGAACGGCGGGTCGATCAATGTCCGCAAGGCCGTGGGCCGGATCGCGGATCTCGCGCAGTGCATCCAGGAGAGCCCGGTGCATGGACAGGCCGGGATCAGCCACACCCGCTGGGCGACACACGGGGGGGTCACTCAGGAAAACGCGCACCCCCATTCCGACCGGAGCGGGCGGCTTTCCCTCGTCCACAACGGCGTCATCGAGAACTACCAAAAGCTCCGCGGGCAACTGGAGGAACGCGGGCACGCTTTCGTCTCGCAGACGGACACGGAAGTCCTGGCCCATCTCGTCGGCCACGAATTCGACAGCGGTGCCCGCCGCGACAAGGCGGGGCTGGTCGAGGCGGTCCGCCAGGCGCTCCGGCAGGTGATCGGAACATACGGGATCGCGGTCCTTCATGCGGACGTCCCGGGCCTGGTCGTCGGAGCCCGCAGGGGCAGCCCGCTCGTGCTCGGCATCGGCACGCACGAGCATTTCCTGGCCAGCGATGTCAGCGCGATCGTCGCCCACACGAGGGAGGTCGTGTATCTGAACGATTACGAGATCGTGGCGCTCCAGCAGGACGGGTTCGAAATTTCCACCGTCTCGGGATCCGGCGCGGACTACCGGATCAGCCAGGTGGAATTCAGCGCGGAAGCCGTGGACAAGGGGCGGTTCCCGCACTTCATGCTGAAGGAAATTTACGAGCAGCCGAACTCGGTGCGCGACGCCATGCGGGGGCGGCTCTCCTCCGAAGAAGCCACGGCGAAGCTCGGCGGACTCGAGATGACGAATTCCGAGCTGCGGTCCGTGGACCGCATCGTGCTCATCGGGTGCGGGACCGCCTTCCATGCGGCGCTCGCCGGCGAATACCTCATCGAGTCGCTCGCACACGTCCCGGTCGAGTGCGAGTTCGCCAGCGAATTCCGCTACCGCAACCTTCCGCTCGACCGCGACACCCTCGCCTTCGTGATCAGCCAGAGCGGCGAGACGGCCGACACGCTGGCGGCCCTGAGGGAGAGCCAGAGAAAAGGCCACCGCACGCTCGGAATCTGCAACAACGTGGCCAGCACCATCGCCCGCGAAAGCGATGGCGGGGTTTACATGCACGCCGGGCCGGAGATCGGGGTGGCCGCCACGAAATCCTTCACCTCGCAACTGACGATCCTGACCCTCCTCGGCCTGCTCATGGGCAGAATCCGCCACCTCAGCCACGCAGAGGGCCGGACGATCATTTCCGAGATGGAAAAGCTCCCCGACCTCATCGCCAGGACGCTCGAACTCGACGCGAAGATCGGGAAAATCGCCCGGAAGTATGCCGCGTCGAAAAACTTCCTCTTCATGGGCAGGCAGGCGAATTACCCCGTCGCCCTCGAGGGGGCCCTCAAGCTCAAGGAAATCAGCTACATCTCGGCTTCCGGGTATCCCAGCGCCGAGCTCAAGCATGGGGTCATCGCCCTCATCACTGCGGAAACCCCTTCCCTCTTCATCGCGCCCCAGGACGCCGTCTTCGACAAAAACATCAGCAACATCGAGGAAGTCAAAGCCCGCAAAGGCCCGGTCATCGCCGTGGGCACCGAGGGCGACACGGCGCTCGCCAAAATCTGCGACGACGTGATCCTCATCCCCCACGCCCCGGAATACCTCACGCCGATCCTCGCCGCGATCCCGCTCCAGCTTCTCGCCTACCACATCTCCGTCGCTCTCGGCTGCGATGTGGACAAACCCAGAAACCTCGCGAAAAGCGTCACGGTCGAGTAGCCTCCGGCATCCCCTGATGGCCTCCGGAGAAATTGATGCGTCTTTCCCAGATCCGCCAACGCATCGAGGATTTTATTCCACAGAAGCCCGCGATTCCGCGACCATCAACCATTTCCACACCGGCATGGAGCGGACGGGATAGACGGAGCCTTCCCATGTCTCCTCGGTTTGACCTTCTTCTTTTTCGGTGAGCAGGAGGAGGTCGCGGCAGCCCAGTTCGCGGGAGGCTTTGCACAGCCCCCGGATTTCCCGCTGCCGGGTTTTCGGGTCGGAGGTGTCCATGCTGACCTGGATGATTTGCCGGATGGAGAGCCCCTCCTGCACGACAAAATCCGCCTCGATCCCGTGAGGATCCTTCCAGAAAAAGAAGCGGATTTCTCCGCGAAGCTGCTGGCGGAACAGTCGGATGGCCACCAGGTTTTCAAAGAGGCGGCCCCAATTCGGGCTCAGCGCGGCGCCGAACGCGTCCACGAAGCCGGTGTCCACCGCATACGCCTTTTTGTTGGAAGCGGCCTGCTCGCGAGGCTTGAAGGAGAACCGGGGGACGGTGAAAATCACGAACGCCTCTTCCAGCCAACCGATGTGCTTTTTCAGCGTGTGCGGGCTCCTGCAGCCGGTGGCTTTAGTGAGGGCATGGAACGCATATTCCCCGCCTGGCTGTGAGAGCAGGCAGCGGGCGATGGTCTCGATCGAGCCGGGGGCTCGCGGACGAAAACGGGAAACGATGTCTTTGTAAATGACCGAGGCCACGAGCGTGCGCAGGTATTCGGGACCGGAAAGCCCTTTCAGGACGACCTCCGGGAACCCGCCCGTGCGCGCATAATTCCGGCACGCCTCGCGCATTTCCAAATCTGTTCGCGGGCCGCTCCCCCCGGCGGAAACAAATTCGGGAAAGGAAAACGGGAGCAGCGGGATCTGCACATGGCGGCCAGTGAGATGGGTTGCCAGCTCCGAACTCAGCAAGTGCGCGTTGCTGCCGGTCAGGAGAAGGTTCCGACCGGCTCTGTGCAGGCGGTTGACGAAAAGTTCCCACTTGGGAAGGTTCTGGATTTCGTCGAAGAAAAAACCCTTCGGGCTCCCGTAAAGGGCATCGAGTGCGAGCACCAGCTCATCGTAATCTTCCAAACCCCCAAGCCGCTCGTCGTCGAAGTTCGCATATCCCCAGCCGCCGGTTTCTACGGCTGCCCCATGCAGCGCGTAGCTCGACTTGCCCGCCCGCCGAGGCCCCACCACGACACGGATCCGACCGCCTGCCTCAGGCTCAACAACCGAGCTTCGCTCGATATACGGCGCGCTTCGACTCGCCTCCTGTTCCCGGCGTTGTGCCAGCAAGATGTCGTGGATGTTCATGCGTAGAACCTTACGGAATGCGCTTTAGTAATGCAAGTATTCGCGCTAAAATATGCATTACAAATCCATTTATCGATTCCACCGGAAATCGGGAAACCTTCTGCCTTTTGTTTGTTTTGCTCCAGACGGAAAGGAGACCAGTTCCCGACAGTCAGGATTCAGCCGCAAAAATGTCGTGGAATGCCTCTTCGATATCGGTGACTTCTTGATCGGTCAGCTCCGCAAATTCGCCCTCTCTCCGCTTTCGGGCCAGTTTGCCTTTGTTATTATAGAGGCGCATGAGAAGGCTTTCGCGCTTGCGGTCAGGCATGTCCACGATCTCTCCGATTGCTGCTCGGGCCTGATCGAATTTTTGAAGAAAATGCAGTTCCTGCGGAATCGTCTGCTTGATGGTGAGGTCCAGCATCAACGCCAAGAATTCACATTGAGCGGTGAGGTCGGGATAACGGAAAAATCCTTCGATTTCCGCAGGATTACGAACAGTCAGTTCGCCCTTTTCGTCGAGGGAATACTCTGCCGCGGCCATCAAGGGTTTCGAGAACTGTTCCAAACACGCGTCATACAATCGCAGATTGAGCAAAATTTCAGCCGAAACTGGCAACATGACACCCTCTCCCCCGATTTGTCCGCGAGCCAACACATCGTGGATCAGGTATCGGTGAACACGACCATTGCCGTCCTCAAAAGGATGAATAAAGACAAAAGGGAAAGAAATGGCCGCCGCCCGCAAAACCGGATTCATCGCCGCGCTGGCCTGGCAATAGGCTTCCAGCCCTTCCATGAGATCGCGAAGAGAGCTTGGCGGAGTTCCGACGGTATGAACGATCTCGCGAAAATTGGCCACGGTCTGGCCCACGTAATTTTGATGATCCCGAAACCCCTTTTCCCGATAACGTTCATCCACAATCGCGTTTTGGAGCCGAACCAGCACCTCCTCGTTGAGGGGGGTGGGCTCGCGGCCGGCCTGATGCAGGATCGCGACAAATTTCTCGGCGCGCGAAGCACCAGCCTCTTCCCGCTCGATGGCAAACGAAGATTTGGTTTCCTTGAAATAGAGATAGGACAAAGCGCGATAGAGAACATCTGGCGAGAAGAGTTTCAAGGTCTCGTCGATCAGGCCACGCCAGTCGGTATCTTCAATGGCTCGAATGGCTGGGGTGCGGCGAATCAGGGGCAAAAACCGCCGGTTGCCAAAGGCGTTATCCCTGATGCGCCAGCGGGCGCTTTTGACGTCATGCGGACTCGCGACATACTGTTCCGGGTCAAGCAGAACCTCATAATTTCCCGTAACCTTCTTCCGTAACGGGACCTCCCGACCGGTCAGCTCTTCATACCAAAACCCCAGTTGCCTCGCAAATCGGCCCGAAGGAGTTTCCGCCACGAAGTCCGACATCTCCTCGGGCTTGATATGCTGGAAGACCTTGCTGAAAATATCGAGGTCGAGACCGTCGTATTTGAGAGCGAAGACCATTTGTGCCAATGGCACATTGCCTGGATCGTAAGAACGGATATAATGCTCTTCGACGGTCCCATTTGCATGTTCCCGGCGAAGCATTTTGGGGCCGATGAAGGAGCTATGCGCGAGAGGTCTGGCCTTTAAGGCATATCTCTCGATCAGCCAAGTGTATCCAACTTTGATCACAGAAAATCCTTATTTCTGATAGAAAATTATTATAAAGTAGGAATTTTGAAAGAAAATTATTAAGTCGAAGTGCGCCAGAGAATCGCCTCTCAATGGGTAGTCGCATGGTATCCACCGCTTTTTGCCCGCTTTTCGAGAGATTTTGTCGCTCGTGTTGCGGATGGGACACTTTTGGGGACACTTGCCCCAAAAACGGCCCTTGGGACACCAGACACGAAATGCCCGATCCTTTATTTATCAGGGTTTGCGGGCGATTTGAGGTCATGGCGGAAGGGGTGGGATTCGAACCCACGGTAGGTTTAACCCTACGCTCGATTTCGAGTCGAGTGCCTTCAACCGGACTCAGCCACCCTTCCTTATCTCTGAAATAAATGATCTCGGTGATCCGAAAAAAAAGAGAAATTGATTTTTATGCGCCCACGGCATCTTGCGCGCAACCGAAGTTGCGGAATCCTTGGAAAAAAGAAACCGCCCGGACGCCGACATAAGTGCAATTTCTCCACCGTCATCTTAACGGGTGTTACTATGTCCGAACCCTCGCCGGAGGCAAGGAAAAATGGGCGCAAGTCTCAAGACCACTCTTCTCACGGTGGGCAAGAACTGCATGAAGGGCCATTTCGGTGGCTGTGGAGCGGGGCCCCGTCTTCCTTTGCATGCTCGCCACTACGTGGAAAGTGGAATGGCGCATGCGCGCCACCATCGAAATCGTGCTTCTTCGATGAGGACGACCAGAAAGTGGCGGATACCGAGTCTCGCAACCGCCGTTTCAGGGCTGCCACGCTCCATGTCCTGTGGAACCCTTCAAAAAAAGCAATTCCCGGATTCCATTTTCTCCCCGCAGCATGTAACCAGTGATTTCCTGCCCCGCATCAAGGGATGAAGCAGAAATCCAAAAATATCCCCGCAATTGATCGAAACTTCCCGGTTTTGACCAAAGGCGGTAGCCTGTATCGGATTCTCCGCTACCGGTCCAGCGGCGACACCGCCGCCACTTCCGGGTGCCCGAGGACATGCGTGTAGATCATCGTCGTCGAAACATCGCTGTGCCCGAGCAACTCCTGCACCGTCCGGATATCGGCCCCCCCCTCAAGGAGATGCGTGGCAAACGAATGCCTCAGCGTGTGAGGGCTCACCGGCTTCGTCAGTCCCGCCCTCAACGCGCAGCGCTTCACCAGTTGCTGCACGCCGTTTTCCCCCATGTGGTGCCGCCTTTCCTTGCCCGTCCAAGGATCCTTGGAGAGCCCCTCCGCAGGAAACAGCCAGAACCACGCCCACTCCTTCTCCGCGCTCACGTATTTTGCGGAAAGCGCCTCCGGCAGGAACACCCCCTCCACCCCAAGCAACCGGTCCTTCTCCCAGCGCACCCTGGCCGTTCCGATTTGCTCCTCCAACGCGGGGACGATCTTCTTCGGCAGCGGGACCCTCCTGTCCTTGTCCCCCTTGCCGCTCCGCACCACAATATACCGGTTCCCGAAATCCACATCCTTGACCCGCAGGCGGACGCACTCCATCACCCGCAGCCCAGAGCCATACATCAGTTCTGCCATGAGCCGCCCCTGCCCCTCCATCAGCCCAAAAAGCTGTCCCACCTCCTCGCGCGTCAAAACCGTTGGCAACCTCTGGCTCTGCGACGGGCGCTTCACCTCCTCCATCCCTCCTGCTCCCCGCCGCAGGACTCCCCGGAACACGAACTGCAACGCGCTCATCGCCTGGTTCAACGTCGAGGACGCCACCCGCCGCTTCAGCGTCAGGTATTCCAGATACTCCTTCGCCTGCCACCACCGGATGTCCGCCCGGGATTTCGGCCTCGCAAATATAAGGAACCTCCGCGCCCATTCCCAATACGATTGCTCCGTCCGATACGAATACCTCGTCACCCTCAACGCCTCCGTCACCTCCTCCAGAAACGCCTCGTATCGGGGCGGCAGTTCTCCCGTGTCCTCCCTTCCCTCGAACTCCCCCCACGTCGGACGCCTGCCCACATCAGCCGACTTCATCTCGAAATTTCCGATCCCCAGCTTCACGTTCTCCATCAGCTCGGGTGGCCAGCTTTTCGCCCAACCCGCCGGCTCCACATCCTGAAAAAACACCCGCACCCCTTCCTCGGCCTGGCGCAACTGCCATTCTTTCTTGCCCTCCCCGGCCAGCTTCTCTAAAAATAGCCTCACATCATCCGCTACCGCCTCCTCAAACTTCCTCGGCTTGACAGACCCCAGAAACCCCAAAATCCATGCCCGGTAGTATTCCTGAAACCTCGGTTCCACACCACGTTGTTTCAGCGCCATGCGAAAACGAATCCACCTATCATCCCATCGCGTTGATTTCAATCTGGTTGCGCTTCTCTTTGAGATCTCGTTCATACTGGAAATAGAATGACATCACATTTACGGAATAAAGCAACACACCATTCTACAATACGTTCGCCGAGAATATATGCTTTCAGCGAGAGTGCATTTTGAAATCGACGATTCTGGCAAAGAGTATGTCGTGGAGCTATGACGATCCGGACCACGGAGCGCTTGCAGCAAAATATCCAGAG
>JBAYTU010000005.1:0-77666 GCA_041675465.1 Terrimicrobiaceae bacterium
AAGAGGGTGAGTCTTCACTACAACCACTTTTCCCACCCTACCCCTTGTGTTTATGCGCCCTCGCGGGCTTCCGAACCCTGAAAATAGTCGGTTTTTGCCGCCAGTTGAGAAAGACGGGCTGGGTGCCCTGCACGTAGACCGGTGCCGCCAGGCAAAATGAGCCGACCGGACACGTGACCGACGCCGGTGTGCCGTTCCCGGCTGCCTGTTCCAAGAGCGCGGTCCTGCGTTTGACGCACTCGGAGATCCGCCGAACTCCAAGCCGGGACATCCTTTGGCAGGGAGGACCATGCCCGCCATGTGATGGGAGCGTGTCCTCAAGAGCAACAGTCAAGCCGGTCGATCGGGCAAACGCACCCAGGATGCCCGCCACACCTGGGTCGGCAAGCATCCGGTCACGAAAACCGGACGGAATATGTCGCCCGGCGGTTTCCGACGATGGCAAATTCATTTGCACCCGAAGGCAGGCTTACCCGTTTCGATGGAGAAATGGTATCAGATTCCATCCACGCGGAAACCGACCGCCTGAAGGGCTTTCCGGATGGCGTCCGGGTTGTCGCCCTGGAATTCGATTTCCCGGTCACGCACGGTCCCGCCGCAACCGAGTTTCTTGCGGGCGTCGCTGGCGAGGCGTCCGATTTCCTCGCCGGGTATGCCCGCGTGGAAACCCGACACGACAACGACGGGCTTTCCTCCGCGCCCGGCTTTTTCTTTCCGGAGAACCACCCGTCCGGGGAAAACCGGGGACGGTTTGTCCTCCTGCAAAGCGCCCTCGGGAAGGCCGGGAACCGACAACCCCGCGAACGGCGACTGCAGGGCCTCGCGCGGTCCGGAGAGCGGGATGCGTCCCTTGGCGCTCATCGGGCCAAAACCGCCGCGCCGGGGACTCCGGTGCCGCCGCCGGGGCGGGGACGCGGCAAGCACGTGGCCGACGAGGCGGTGCCCTGGAGCAAACCGCTCACACCGAAACCCGCATCGGCATGATCACGTAGAGGAACGGGGACTGGATCTTCACCACTCCGGGGCTCATCTCGTCGATCAGTTCGAGAAAGACTTCGTCGTTGGGGAGATTGCGGAGCGGGTCCATGAGGAACTCGGGATTGAACGCGATTGAGATGTCCTTGCCGCGGTAGTTGATCGCCAGCGATTCCTTGGCCTCGCCGACCTCGGGGGTGTTCGCGGTGATGTCGAGGTTGTTCTTGGTGAAGTTCAGGCGGACCGAGCTGGTTTTGTCGCTGCTGAGGAGGGAGACGCGGCGGACGCAATTGAGGAACGACTCGCGCTCGAGGGTGATCCGTTCCTTGGCCTCGGCGGGGATCACCTGCCGGTAGTTCGGGTAGTTCCCCTCCACGAGTTTCGAGGCGAGAAACGCGCCGTTCAGCTCGAAGGAAGCCAGGTTGTCGGATGTCGAGATCGTCACCTCGCCATCTTCGCCGAGAAGCCGCTGCAACTCGGTCACCGCTTTGGTCGGGAGGATGAAGTCGCGTTCGTGGCTCTTCGGAAATTCGATGTCGCTGTCAAACAGGGCCAGGCGCCGCCCGTCGGTCGCCACGAGGGTGAGCTTGTTGTCGGCGAGCGAAAACAGGATCCCGTTGAGCACGTAGCGCGTCTCGTCGGAGGAAATCGCATACGAGGTTTTCCGGAGCCCGTCCTTCAACTCGCTCTGCTTGAGGGTGAAGGATTTCGGTTCCCCAACGGTCGGAAATGTCGGGAATTCCTCCTGCGGCAACCCGTAGATTTTGAAGAAGCTCGCCCCGCAGCGGATAGTCGCGGCATTTTTCGCATCGATCTCGATGACGACCTCCGAACTGGGAAGCTCGCGCACGATCGCCGCCAGGCGCCGGGCCGGCAGCGTGGTCGCGCCCGGCTTCTCGACCTTGGCTTCGATCGAGCAGCGGATCCCGACCTCGAGATCCGTGGTCGTGAGACGGAGGCCAGCCTCGGTGGCTTCGAGGAGTGCGTTGGAGAGGACGGGGAGGGTCGCTCGAGTGCTGACGACGTTTTGAATTCGCTGCAAACCTTCGAGGAGGGATTCTTTGGTGACCGCTAGCTTCATGGTGAAAACAACGTGTCTACGGGCACTCTCGACAGATGTCAACCGCATGTTGCATCTCTGTCGAGAATATCGTTGCACGGAGGGAATTCCGCCCGAAGACCCCGGTGGAGGAGACCGGCGCAGAAGGGACCTTCATTTCCCGGCGTCCCCTTCGAGATAGGCTTCGAACAACTGCTCCACCTCGTCGAATCGCTCCTTGGCGATGACGCGCCTGGCCGCCGTGGCGAAACAGTTCAGCAGGACAAGCGCGTTCAGCGAAGCGTCCTTCTCCACGATGGCGGTCAGCCGTTTGACGAACGACTGGTTCACCAGGTTGATGTCCTCATAAAAATCACCGAACTTCTCGAGGCTCCAGTCCGCGCTGCGTCCGTTTTTGTAGCGGAAATACTGGGCCATGAGATACATCGAAATCGAGCGGTAGATGCTTTCGTCCGTGGTCGGAAATGGCAGGTGAGTGAGGACCATCGGCTTGAGCCGGTCCATGATCGGGCATCCGCTCGTCGCCATAAAAATCCCGATCAACGACCCGAGGGCATGAGTCATGTTCACCCGCGCGGAATACTTCCGCAGTTCCGTCATCACCTCCACGTCCGCCTCCTCGTGCGAGATCACGTCCGCAAACGCCTCGATCACGCCGACCAGGTTCACGGCAATCGGGCAGTTGGGGTGTTGGGCCTCGTGGAGCGGGCAGTTGGAACACTGGTAGTGCGACAGCCTGGTCCACCCCGGCAAAGGCATGGATGGCCTGCCCCGCAATTGCAGGCCCGGCTTGTCGAGTTCCACCAGGAATTCCTTGGAATCCCCGTCGGAAAAATCAAACCGGTATCTGATCCAAAAGGTCTTCTCATCCACCGGAGGAGTATGGGTGAGCCGAAAGCCGCCCGTAAAGCAGAACCGGTTGCGCGGCGCGAAATAAAATGGGCTCACACACCACCGGCAGCCGGGAGGCTGCGGGGAAGCCTGCCGCAGGCAGCCCGTCAGGGCATGACCTGCTGGGAAGCGGGAATGGCAAAGGTTCGCCCTCCCATCGTTGGCGTTACCCGCGGATTTGGGAAATGGCATGGTGCTTGCCGGGGGGCGGGGTGATGGCTTATCACTCACGCCCATGCGGCCCGCACCATGAATTCTCCCATTTCCCGCGCAGACCTCCATATCCACTCGCGCCACAGCGACCGCGCGGCCGACTGGGTGCTGCGGCGGCTGGATTTCCCCGCGAGCTATTCCGACCCGCTGCAGACCTACAACCGCCTCAAAGCGGAGGGGATGGACTTCGTCACCCTCACCGACCACAACACGATCGACGGGTGCCTCGAGATCGCGCATCTGCCCGGCGTGATTGTCGGGGAGGAGGTCACAGCCTATTTCCCGGAGGACGAATGCCGGGTCCATCTTCTCGTGTGGGGGATCACCGAGGCCCAGCACCGCCAGATCCACGACGCCCGCGAAAACATCTACGAGATGCAGTCCCTCCTGGCGGCGGAGAATATCGCGCACTCCGTCGCACACCCTTTTCACAGCATCAACGAAAAGCTCACCGCCCTGCACCTCCAGAAGCTCGCCCTCTTGTTCCGCCACTTCGAAGGGATCAACGGCAGATACCCGGGCCTGGTCAGCGACGTCACCCGCGAAGTCTTCGGAAACCTGACCCCGAGGCACATCGAGATTTTCAACGCGCGGACGGGGATGGCCCCGACGCACGAGGAACCGTGGCGCAAAGTGTTCACCGGGGGATCGGATGACCACGGCGGCACGCATCCCGCCAGGGCGTTCACATCGGCTCCCGCCTGCAAGGAGGCCGCGGATTTTTTGGGCCACCTGCGCCGCGGCGAATGCGAGGCGGGCGGGGAACCGGGCACCCCGCTCACCCTCGCCCACAGCACTTACAGCACCGTCTTCCAATATGCCAAGGCGCGCCTTTCCCTCAAACCCGGAGATCCCGGGACCGGGCTTCTCGAAAAAATCTTCTCGCGCTTCATGGAGGGCCAGGACCCGACCGAGTTTTCCCTGGGCGACAAGCTGGGCTTCCTGGTCCAAGGGGTCGCCACGGGAAAAATCTTCGAGATGGCAAAAGCCGGCTCCAGCTCTCTCTGGAAAGATCTCGCGTCGTTTTTCGGGCAGCCGGAAATGAAGGCGGCGATGGCCCGGGAAACCGCCGGGGTCGCGGAGCCCGAGCGCCGCGCCTTCCTGATCGCCAACCTGATCGCCAACCAGCTCGGATACCGGTTTGTCACCCAGTTCATCCAACAGATTTCCGCAGGGAAATATTTTGAAAGCATCCAGACGCTGATCCCCGCCGCCCCGCTGGTCGGTCTCCTGAGCCCCTACATCCACGCTTTCCGGCTCCCCCGTCGAGAGTGGATGCGGGACTGCACGAGAACGCTCTGCGGAAACACCCCGGATCTTCTCAAGAACCGGAAGCGGGCCTGGTTCACCGACACGCTGGAAGATGTGAACGGCGTGGCCACAACCATCCGGAAAATGACCGCCGCTGGCGTCGCCGCCGGGCATGACATCACCGTCATCACCTGCCGCTCCGAAGTCGCCGATCATGGCATCCCCCTGAAAAATTTCCGGCCCATCGGGGAATTCGAGCTCCCCGAATACGAGCTCCAGCGGCTGAGCTTTCCGCCCGTCCTCCAGATCTTCGACTACCTCGAGCGCGGGGGGTTCTCGGAAATCATCATCAGCACGCCGGGCCCCACCGGGCTCAGCGCGCTGGCCGCGGCAAAAACCCTCGGGCTTCGCGCCATCGGGATCTACCACACCGATTTCCCGCAGTATGTCCGGATCCTCACCGACGATTCCTTCATGGAAACCCTCACCTGGAATTTCATGCACTGGTTCTACAGCCAGCTGGACATGGTTTATGTCAACTCCGAGGACTACAGGAAGTGCTGGATCGAGCGGGGGATCGCCAGGGAAAAATTGCATCTTCTTCCCCGCGGCCTGGACACGCGGCTTTTCCACGCCTCGAAACGGGACCCGGAGTTCTGGCGCTCCCGCGGGCTGCGGGACGGCGAGACCGGCATGCTCTTCGTCGGGCGCGTCTCGAAGGAAAAAAACCTGGATGTCCTCGTGGCGGCGACACGCCGCCTCGCGGAGTCCCATGTGCCGGCCCGCCCGCTGATCGTCGGCGACGGCCCCTATATGGCCGAAATGAAGCGCCTGTTGCCGGATGCCATTTTCACGGGATACCTGCAAGGGCAGGACCTCGCGGCGGCCTACGCTTCGGCGGACCTGTTCGTCTTCCCCAGCACCACCGACACCTTCGGCAACGTGGTCCTCGAAGCCCAGGCCTCGGGGATCCCGGCCATCGTCTCCGATGTCGGCGGCCCCAGGGACCTCGTCCAACACGGCAAGGACGGCTTCGTCACCAAATCCCTTGATTCCTCGGAACTTGCCGGGGCGATCAGGCGGCTTGTCGACGACCCTTCCCTCCGCCACCACATGGGCCTCGCCGCCAGGGGAAGAGTCGAATCCCGCGACTGGACAGAGGCATTTGAAAAATTCTGGCACCAATCCCCGGAATAGCCGAAAACCACCTCAAAAATGACCCGCATCAGTTTTTTTTTTGCTTTCCTTGGGCCCCGGTCAATGCCACATTACCATCAATGAAAACTTTCACCGTCGTATCCCTAACGGTCCTGACGCTTCTTTCCGTTTTGTCGTCCCCGGCAACTGCGGCTGATACCAAGCCCGGAAAAGTCACGGATGAAAAGGCGGGGCCGATTCTCGTCGCCAAAACCAAGGGGGATGTCACCACGACGAACCCCAAAGACCAGACCATATCCGCCCTGAAGGAGGGCTCTTTCGTCTATCAAGGTGCCTCCATCAAGACAGGAAAAAATTCGGAGGCGGTTCTGCTGTTCTCGAATGGCACCACCATCAGCATCGAACCGAACACCAGCGTCCTGGTCGACCAATTCATGCAGGTTCCTTTTGATCCGAAAACCACGGATTTCAAAACTCTCAAAAAAGAACCCACTGTCTCGCATACAAAAATCAAGGTCAACGAGGGCACCATCAGTGGCGACGTCCTCAAACTGAACAAAAAATCCTCCATGGGCATCGTCACCCCGCTCGGTGTCGCGGGAATCCGTGGCACAAAATTCAGACTGGCGATCAGCAAGAATGCGGACGGCAGCTTTTCCGTGAAAGTCTCCATGGCAGAGGGCTCGATTGCCGTGCAGACAACCAATTCGGCTGGAGAGACAACGACACAGACCATCAGCGCCAACAATCCCAACAGCCAGGCTCTCACGCTCACCGGTCAAATCACCCCGCCTCCAGCAGACGCCCCACCAGGCACCGCGCCCACAGCAACGATTACGACCCAAAATGTCTCTGGTCTGTCGGCTGCGGACCAAGCGACACTCAACAGCCTCTTCTCTCAAATTGAAAGTGTTGTGGAAGGTCTCGAGACCAGTCAGACCTGGACTTCCGTTGAAAACGAAGACAACTCGATCATTGGAACCAATGAGACCACTGTTACCACACCAGACAGTGCCGCTGGCCCTGGCGGCGACCAGGGCGCGGGCGATGTTGGAGGGGTGCCAACCGGAGGAACGGGCAGTGGCGGCGGCGGCGGCGGCGGCGGCGGCGGCGGCGGTGGTGGTGGCGGCGCTACCCCGACTCCTACTCCTACTCCTACTCCTACCCCGACTCCTACTCCTACTCCCAATCCCCCTGTATCCTGAGTGTGGTTCGCCAAGCGGAATGACATATTATCCCTATCGTGCGACAGGGCAGTTGCAGAGACCCTTGTGTCAAGGGTCCGTGGAAAATCGATGGGCGGTTGGCACGACCGCCTCTACGACAACATAACCCGCAATCCCTTGGACGGACGACACCAGCCGTAATGGAGTCGCTTCACCGCTCACTCTGGAAAATTTCCAGATGAGGGATTGTGACTGAAATCGGAGGAATCCCGGATGAAGTGGATATTGCCCGTATTGCTGTCCGGAGTCTGTTTGATATGGGTTCTGCTGTCCCAAGTCGCGTTTCTTTCCTTTAACGGTCGCACCAGCATTCTGGGAAGGGATGGGCTGATCGCGTTCCTCGAAGAAAAAACGATCGACGCGCGGCTGGCGGTCCGCGGCTCGATTTCTTCCCCGACCAAGGTCTGCTACGTCAACGTCGATACGGACTCGATCGTCGCGTTCGGCAATTTTCCTTGGAGCAGGGGCATTTTCGCCCAAGCGCTCGATGCCCTCTTCGAGCGGGGCGGCGTCCGGGCAGTGGGGATGGATTTCGTCTTTGGCGATGCCGGAATTCCCCAGTTGGGACGAAAGGAAGCGGAGGAGGGCAGCTTGGAGCTTGGAAAAAGCATCAACAAACACCGGAACGTCGTCCTTGCCGCAACCTATGGCACAGAGATCGGGCTGCTGGGAAAAAGAAGCTCGTTCCCGTTCGTGTTTGAAAAGAACTACGACCCCAAGGAGTCCGACCTTCCGGAGCTTCCGAATTTCCCGGTCGTCGGGCCCACGTGGGGAAATGTCGGCCTGATCGACACCGCCGGAGAGGCGCTCCGGTGGGTGCCGTTTTTTGCCTGCACGGAACACAAGACCTACCTGCCGATGGGGCTCCAGCTGTTTTTGATTTCCCGCGGCCTCGATGATTCCGCTGTCGAGATCCAGAAAGACAGAATGCTGGTCCGCGATCCGGAAGGACGCACCCTGCTCGACATCCCGCTGACATTCGGGCAACTGGTCGAGCCGAATTGGTTTTCGCCATGGGAAGAAAACCCTCAGGTCGGGATTTTTCATGTCGTGGAATTCGATCGCATGGCCCGCGAGGGAGACGAGGAGGAAAAAGCCCGCGCGGAAAAATTCTTCCGGGCGTTTCATGACGCCGTCGTCCTGATCGGCCCCACGGACCGGTTGTTGAACGATCTTTCGGAAGCCCCGCTGAGCGGCGCAAAGCCGGTGCCCCGCGTCTCGCTCCACGGGAATCTTTTCAAAACCCTCGACTCGGGGAGGTTTGTCTCCCGCTCGCCTGTCTGGGTGAATATTCTGCTGATTTTCGGGCTCGGGTTCGGGACCGCGTGGCTTGGCGTGACGCCCCACCGGTTCTCTAAATGGAGCAAGATGCTCTCCGGCCTCCTCGTCGCGGGCTACGTCGGCTTCGCATTTTTGCTTTTCGCGAAAGCGGAAATCCTTCTCCCGGTCGTCGCCCCGGTGGGCGCGGCCCTCTCGTGCACGTTTCTCGCTCTCCTGCGCCAGCTCGCGATCGAGGAACAACAACGCAGGAGGATCAAAAACCTGTTCGGGACCTATGTCTCCGCGGCGGTCGTCGAAGAAATGCTCGGAAAAAATGCCGCGCCCCGCACCGGCGGCGAGGAGGTGGAAATCACGGCGTTTTTCAGCGACATCGTTGCCTTTTCCCCGATTGCGGAAGAATTGCCTCCCAAAGACCTTGTGGACCTCATGTGCCAATACCTCGGCGAATGCACCTCGGCGGTGATCGACCAGGAAGGGACTCTCGACAAATATGTCGGCGACGCGATCATCGCCATGTTCGGGGCTCCCCTCGCCTGCCAAGACCATGCCGCCGCCGCATGCCGGGCGGCCCTCGCCCTCCAGGAGGCCCAGGGCCGGCTCCGGGAACGCTGGTCGCAGGAACCCAAATGGCCGGAGGTGGTCCGGCGCATGCGCACCCGGGTCGGCCTGCACACCGGAATGGCCATCGTGGGCAACATCGGCTCGGAACTGCGCTTCAATTACACGATGATGGGCGACACCGTGAACCTCGCCCAGCGGATCGAGGCCGCCGGGTCCAACTACGGCACGGAAATTCTCGTTTCAGGAGAAACCATGCTCGCCGCATCCCGGTCGGATCCCGCGCTGGTCTTCAGGAACATCGACCGTGTCCTCGTCCCGGGCCGCGTCCAGCCTGTGGATCTCCACGAGCTCCTCGGTCATGGCGACGCAGTGAGGGAGAGATTCCGGGCCCGCCTGGCAATCTACGAAGAAGCGAGGAGCCTCTACGCGCGCGGGCTTTGGGCGGATGCGCGCAAAATGTTTCTCCTGGCCGCCGACGAAGAATCCTTCCGCTCCAGAAAAAACCCCGCCGCCGTCATGCTCGCGCGCTGCGAGCTCATGCTGAGCCACCCTCCGGTGGAAAATTACGCCTACCCGCTGACCAAGAGCGGGAATTCCATTTGACAGGTCCCTGTTTCAGGCGACGTTCTCCGGGTCATGAAAAAACTCGCTCTCTCGGCAGCATTGGTTGTCGCATTCACCGTCTCATCCGCGCTCGCAGGTTCCTGCCCGGGCGGAGGCTGCGGTGGCGGCGACAAGAAAAAAGACACCTCGACAAACTCGACCGGCACGAATTCGACCGCCATCGTGCAGATCGCGCTCTGAACCTCCCGACACGTTTTCTCCTCCCGGGAGTTCCTCCCATTCGCGGGGATTCGCGCGTCCTCTTCCGCCGTTCCGGGTTTACGTCCGGGTGAAACCGGCCTCGGCAGCCAGCATCGACCGTTTCCGTTCCGCCCCCCACCGGTATCCGCTCACGATTCCCGACTCGCGGATCACCCGGTGACAGGGAATCAACCACGCAACGGGATTTGCGCCACAGGCAGCTCCCACCGCCCGGCAGGCACCGGGATGGCCGGTTTCGTCCGCAATGCGCGAGTAGGTCGTGACGCTCCCGCACGGGATCCTCAGAAGCGCCCGCCAGACGTTCAGTTGGAAGGCCGTCCCCCGGACAAATGCCGGGATCCGGCCCGCCGTTTTTTTCGCAAAGATTTCGCGGACCCACCGTTTTGCGGTCTTCTCATTTTTCAGGAATGCCGCGCCGCCCCATTTTTCCCGCAATTCATCCGGAAGTCCCGTGGCCTGGTCGCAAAATGCGAGATGGCAGATCCCTCGGCCGGTCCACCCCAGGCTGCACAGCCCGAACGGGCTCTCCGCAATCCCCCATTCCACGCGCATCCCCGCCCCTCCCGATTTCACTTCGCCGGGCGAAGCAGCTTCGATCGTGACTAAAATTTCGCCCATGCGGGAACCTTACGAAAAATGGCGATCACCAATCAACATCAGACATCCTGACTGAAATCTCCTCTCGCACCCCATGCATCCGCCTGTCATGCTGCCCACCGCACCATGGCAAAACCAAACTATCAATTCGAGAAGCGCCGCAGGGAATTGGACAAAAAGGCGAAGAAGGCGGAAAAGCTGCGGCTGAAGGCCGAGGCGTCCTCCCGCATGCCGGAAAATGCCAGCCCTGCCCCCGAGTCTCAGACATCCTAACCTCTCCCAGAACAAGTGCTGGGCCGTGGAAAAGGAATGCCCGGTGGGATTCCGGGTGGCGCAAAACCGGCATTGTCGCTCGGAGCCGGATGGGCTTAGGCTCCAAAAATGAACGGCAACGACCCGCTTTCCTTCGGTCTTCCCCACCGGAAACCGTTTTTGTTCGTGGATCGCATCGCGGGATGTGTCGCGGGCACCGAGGCGGTGGGCGACAAGGTTTTTGCCGCTGACGACCCGATGTTCACGGGACATTTTCCGGGAAACCCGATCGTGCCGGGCGTCATCCTGACCGAGGCGTTGGCCCAGGTGGCGGGGATTGCCGGTGACTCGAAAAACGGGTTCCTCCTCTCGGCGATCCGTTCGATGAAATTCCCCTCCCCTGCGGGGCCGGGAGAAAACATCCGGCTGAGGGCGACCAAGACCGGATCTCTTGGAAGTCTCGTCCAGTTTTCCGTCTCGGCGGACGTGGGCGGGCGGGTCGTCGCCGAGGGACAAATCGTGCTGAACGAGCTATAGCTCCACGGTTTCCGAGTCTTCGCGCGGAGGCTTCCCCAGCAGGAACAAACGCGCGGGGATCACCTGGTTCAACCAGTCCAGGTGCGGGGGGAGGACCCGGATGCGGTTTTTCCACTCCGCTTCGACGATCAAAAAATCCGGCGCGGCTTCCTGGACGATGTCGCAAAGCGTGAACCCCGTGTTCGATTCCACGGTGCGGAGATCGACGTCCGGGGCGATCTCCGCCAGCGCCTCGCGGAGATTGTCGAGGGCGGAGTGGTCTTCCTCGTGCCCCAGCGCCGCCTCCCGCGCATGGGCGAACGGGCTGTCGGCCGCCAGGATGGAAATGCTCGCGGGCCGGATCGACGCGAGGGCTGACCGCGCGAGCTGCCAGCGGGGGCGGTGGGCTTCGATCATCAGGCAGGCCGTAGCCCGCTCGGTAGGGTCTTCCGCGACAGGCGCCGGGATCAGGAGAAGGTCGCACGGGGCCTGCTGGAGGAGTTCGCGCACCACGTCGCCCGTGAAATTCCGGACATCCTTCCGGTGGTCGACGGCCCCGGCGATGACGAGATCGAAGTATTCGCTCGAGGCTGCGTCGACGAGCGCCTCCGCCGGGGTTTCGCCCTCGCACCAGTAAATGTCGACCTCGTCGCGCCCGAACCCGGCGAACGCGTCGTGGAATTTTTCCACCTTCTCGTCAGAACGCTCCCCCGCATGGAGAACGCTGAGCCTGGCACCGAACATCCGCGCGATGCGGTCGGCCTCCGCGATCACCGCCTCGAATCGCGGGGAAAACGTGGCGGCAACGGCGAAGTGAAGCTCGGGCATACGCTGGATGGCTCTCGTGCGAACCCTCACCGGCATCCAGCGCAAAATCAAGCAGGAAGATTTAAGACGGTTTCGAACTCCGCCTCCGTGAGCGGCATGACACTCAGGCGGGACTGGCGGAGCAAACCGATTCCGGCGAGCGTCGGCTCCGCCTTGATCGAAGCGAGCGTGACGGGAGTTTTCAGGGCGGAGACAGGTTTCAAATCCACGCAGGACCAGTCGCCTTCGGTGGCCGTGGGATCGGGGTATGCGGCGCGGACGACCTCGGCGATGCCCACGACAGCTTTGCCCACGACGCTGTGGTAGAAAAGCACCCGGTCGCCCTTTTTCATGGCCCGGAGATGGATCCGCGCCTGAAAATTCCGCACGCCCGTCCAGGAGGTCTTGCCATCGCGCACAAATTGGCTCCACGAATACGCCGTGGGCTCCTGCTTCACGAGCCAGTGGTTCATCGGTTTTTCGCAAAGTAGCGGAGGATATTTTCCGCCGTGGTGTTGCTGATGAATTCCCTCGATTCGGTGCTGTTGTAGGCATTATGCGGCGTGAAAACGACCCTGGACCTCCGGAGCAGGGCGTTGCTGGCGATGTAGCGGGAAATTTCCTTCATCCGGCCGACCGGCAGGGAAATGCGGTCGGTGTCCGCTCCGGCCCCCCGGACCCTGTCGGCGATCTGCGCGCCCAGCAAGGCGGTTGCGCCTCCGTGGAAAACCCCCTCCTCCTCGATGACATCGAGTCCGGCTCCGCCGACCTGCCCGCTGTCGATCGCCTCGATGAGCGCCTCGGAATCGATCAGCCGTCCCCGGGCGGTATTCACGATCAGCACCCCGGGACGGCACCGGGAAATGGTTTTCCGGTTGAAAATGTGGTGGGTTTCCCGGTTGAGCGGGATGTGGAGGGTGATGACATGGGACTCGCGGATGAGGTGCTCGAAAGATGTGTATTTGAAGTCCAGAAGCTCGGTGTGAAGCGGGTTCGGCGCGGCATCGTAGGCGAGGACTTTCATGCCGAAAGCCCCGGCGATGCGGATCACGTGCAACCCGACCCGCCCGGCCCCGACGACCCCGAGTGTGCTCCCGCGCAGGTCCATCCCACGGAATTTCTCGTGCGTGAATTTTCCCGCGAGCGCGGCCTCGGTGGATTCGCGGATCCTCCGGGAGAGGGCGAGCATGAGGGCGAACGTGTGTTCCGCCACCGTGTTCTCGCCGTAGCCGCTGACATGCGTGACCCCGACCTGCCGCTTCGCGCAAGCGGCCAGGTCGATGTGGTCGGACCCCATCGACCGCGTGGCGACCATCCGCAAGGCGGGATGCCTGTCGAGAAAGTCTTCGTCGATCCTGTCGTTGATAAAAATCGAGACGACTTCGACATCCTCCGGAACATCGCGCAAGCCGGGTTGGAAGGAAACGTCGAAGCCCTCGAACTTTTCCGAAAAGAACTCCTCCTCCTCCGGCTCGGCGGCCACGAAACAAATTTTCCTGCTTTCCATGCGCGAGATTTGTGGCCCAGTATGACCGGACGCCCGATGGAAACAAGCACGGCCCGCAAAGGTTTTTTTATCACGTTCGAAGGTTCGGAGGGATGCGGGAAGTCCACCCAGATCCGTCTCCTCGCCGAGACCCTCCGTTCGCGGGGACGGGAACCGCTACTGACGCGCGAGCCCGGCGGAACGCCCTCCGGCGAGGTCATCCGGCATCTTCTCCAGCATTCCCCCGACGGCGCGGCGCTGACCCCTGAAGCCGAACTGCTCCTCTTCGCGGCCAGCCGCGCCCAGCTCGTGCGGGAAGTGATCCGCCCCTCGCTGGATGCGGGACGCATCGTGATCTCCGACCGGTTTTTCGATTCGACGACCGTTTACCAGGGAGTGGCCCGGAGGATCCCGCCGGAAGTCACCGCCCGGATCAACGCCTTCGCCGTCGGCGTCTGCCTCCCCAACATGACATTTCTCCTCGATCTCGACCGCTCCACCGCCCTCGCCCGCATGGGGGGCAGGAACCGGGGCCCGGACCGGATCGAACGCGAATCGGAGGCCTTTTTCGAAGCCGTCCGACGCGGCTATCTCGAACTTGCCACCCACGAAAAGCACCGCATCCGCGTCCTCGATGGCTCGCAGCCGCCCGGCGAGATTGCGGCACAGATCCAGGCCCACCTCGCCGGGGCCGGATTCCTGGGCTGACGCCTCATCGACGATCCGCCGGAGGATCCCCTGAAAGAGGCCGGAGCGAACCGGAACAAGTCATTCGCGGCAGGGGACGATCCCCCCGCTTTTCAAAAAATCTGTGGAAATCCGAAAAAAGTTTGCTTCGTTGTCCTGAAACCCGGGCCTGTTCGTCGTATTGTTGGACGAACGAAAACCAACAACCAAAAATTATGAGCGCAAAAACACCGAACGGAGCCATGCTGCTGTTCCAGACTCCCGACCATATCAACACCCTATGAAATCCATGTTACTCAACATCCTCATCGCGCTGGCGGCGATTGTCGTCGTGTTTCTTGTCATTGCCGCCCTGTCCGAAGGCGGGCAGGTGGCCATGCCCCTGTCCAAGACGTTCTGGTCCCCGCTGTTCGGAATGCTCACCGACCGTTTTGGCGTGAACTGGATGATCACCCTGCCGATCTAGTCCATGAAACACCTGCCCACCATCGCCGGCATCCTGCTCGGGCTGCCATTTGTTGCCTTCGGGCTTATGTTCTTATTGAACCTCATGCCCGCGCCCCCGGCTCCTCCCGAAGGTTCTCCACAGGCCCTGTTCATGGGGGCGATATGTGAAAGGCCCGGAATCCGGTCCCGATCCCGCGACATGGTGCACCGAACTCAACCGCCCGTTGCTGATGGATCCGCCGGATCGCCACACTTGCAAACTTTGACATTGATTTAATGGCACTGTAAAATCTCCATCATGACAAAGACGCAAATTCAGGTGCCAGAAGAACTCTTTCAAGCGGTGAAAGCCTTCGCGAAATCCCGTGAGTGGTCCCTGGCAGAGACTTTCCGGCGCGGGGCGGAATTGTTGCTGGAAGTCTATGCCATGAAGCCCCTGCCGCCCGGCATTTCGTGGAGTCCGCCGGTTTCGACGAAGGTCGGTTGGAAGGGACTCAGTCCGGAGCAGTTGCGCGATCTTGCCTTTCAGGACGCGGAGCCAACCCTTTCCGCATAATGACCTCTGTCGATGCCAATATCCTGCTTTACAGCTACTGCGTCGAATCCTCTCGAAGATTCTCAAATGCCGGGAATTGGGGAATCCTGAGTCATGGAAAATCCGGAAAAAACAGGGGAAAAACCCCGCTGTGCGTGGTGTTTGAAAGATCCGCTTTATATCCGATACCACGATGACGAATGGGGGCGTCCGGTTCATGACGACAGGGTGCTTTTTGAGTTTCTCGTTCTGGAGAGTTTTCAGGCGGGGCTGAGTTGGCTCACCGTGCTCAGGAAGCGCGAGAATTTCCGCAGGGCATTTTCCGGTTTCGACGTGGAGAAGGTGGCACGCTTCGATCAAAAGAAAGTGGAACGCTTGATGCAGGACGCGGGCATCGTCCGGAACCGCTTGAAAATCGAAGCCGCCATCAACAACGCGCGGCGGTTCAAGGAAGTCCGGAAGGAATTCGGTTCCTTCGACAAGTATGTCTGGGGATTCACAGGCGGAAAAACCGTGGTCAACAAGCCCCGCACGCTCGGGGACGTCCCGGCGACTTCCGCACTTTCCGACGCGATGAGCAAGGACATGGGGGCACGGGGCTTCAGGTTCCGCGGCAGCACGATCTGCTACGCCTTCATGCAGGCAGTCGGGCTGGTGGACGACCACCTCACCGGTTGCTGGAGGAAAAAAGGAAAGCCATGATCGTCCGGCACCGGAGGGGTTGATCTGCTTCAGACCGCGCTCCGGCAAGGCGCACGAGTTCGTCCTGCCCAAATCCGCGGGTAAGGGAGGAAATGAGAGGGGAGCGGTTCGACGACATGTCGATAACGCGAGGGAGGGCGAAGCTCCGTCTGAGCCGTAATGAATCCGCCGGATCCGGGTTAGAACGAGACCCCGAAATGCACGCCGAGCACCGTGGCGTTGGCGACTTGGCCGTCGCCGCCCGGGCGGATGACGTATTGCACGAACGGCTGGACATAAGACCACTTGTTGACCTGGCAGCGGTATTCGAACTCCAGCACGCCCTCGTAGGTGTCCACGACCTGCCTCCCGGCCTCCCGGTCCGCAAAAATCTGGTCGTCGCTGTAGTCGCCGAACGCGAGCGCGACTCCGGCCTGATCCCTGTCGCGGGTCGGGATCAACCCCTCGTAGACGAGCCCGGAGTAAAAAAAGAACGGCAGGCAGTTGTCGTATTTGGGGGCGTAGTTCACGAAGCCCAGCCAGCGCAGGCCCTGGTTGGAGGGTTTGAGCGGGCTGGCAACCACTTGGGATTTTCCGTCCGCAGGCATTCCTCCAGGGGAGGCGGGCTCCGGCGCGGGCTCGCGGTAGAGCGTCTGCTCCGCCATCGCATAGAGCCCGTATTTGCCATCATAGGTCGCCCCGAAGAACGAAGTGTTCTCCAACCCCCAGTAATATCCGCCGACCGCATACTTGCCGGGAAGCCCGGCCATCTTCGGCATCACGCCGGTTTCTCCGAGGGCGAACCATCCATTGCTGTTCCAGGGTCGTGCGCCGGCAAGTTCGAGCCCGTGGTTGTTGTTGCTGCAATCTCCCGGAATCGCCATGTAAATCCCCCCCTGCGCATACATCCAATCTCTCGGAGCGACCTTGAGCGCGCCTCCCCACGACGCGTAGCTCGACGACCACCCCACCCCGTTCGAACTGATCCCCTTGCTCGCGAAAATCAGGTTCCGGAAAAGCTTGATGTCTTCCTGCCGCGCAAAAATCTCATACGGATTCAGCCATCCGCCGGAAACCGTCGCAAGGTTCCGGATGCCGAAGAGCTCGGGCATCGTGTAGCTGAGGTAAAACGGCATCAGCCGCCATTGCTTGCCGGACTGGTAGGACGAGGGGTTGAAACCGGGCGAGGCCCCGACGTATTTGTCAACATCCGTCCCGTCGCGAAACCGCACCGCCCCGGCTGCGGACAGACCTTCCAGCATTGCCCATCCGGTCGCCTTGGCGAAATCGAGCCGGGCTTCAAACTTCAATTCCTCGTCAAACGTGGCCCTGTGTTCGCGTCCGCCGCCGACAACCCCGTAAACCGTGCCCAGCCACTTGCCCGAGAGCGTCAGGCCGTGCTCTTCGATGCTCTCCCGCGCACCGAACCACTCCCCGCTCGCCCCGCGCCCGTTCCACCAGCCATGCAGCGCGTCGGATCGTTCCCCGGCAGGACAGATTCCCGCGCCACCAACGACCGTTGCCATCAAGAAAAACCACAGTTTCATGTGATTAGTTTTTCTAATTTAACGCTCAACTTCAACTTATATAATACATTTTCTAATGCATTACCGCCGCCGGGTGCCGCAAAAAACTGGCCGGTTCGCGGAAAACAGGGTATGTGCGGGCCATGATATGTCTTGATTCGTCAGTGGTTCACGGGCCGCTTTTTTGGCCTTCCCCAATGCCCTCGTGTAGTTCGCCAAGCAGATGACAGATTATCCCTATCGTGCGACAGAGCTTGTTGTAGAGACCCTTGAGTCAAGGGTCTGTGGAAAGTTGGCAGGCGGTTGGCACAACCGCCTCTGCAACATCACCGGCATTCCGTTGGGCGGACGACACTAGCGTGGAAGCCTGCTCGCTGGACAAAACCGCTTGGGAGGAGCGTCTCCGGGCTCTCGGCGAACCCCGGTTCCGCGCCGCCCAGATCCTGGACTGGCTCTACAAACAACGCGTCACCCGCTGGGAGGACATGACGAATTTGCCGGCCCCGCTCCGCGCAAAACTGTCCGCCGAGCTGCCGCTCGTCCCGCTGGAAATCGTCCGGGAAAACGGGTCCGTGGACAGCACGAGGAAATTCCTCTTCCGGCTGGACGACGGGCAGATGATCGAAACCGTGCTGATCCCGGCCTCCCCCGCCCTCTACGGCGAGGCGTCCGACCGCCGCACGGCCTGCCTTTCGAGCCAGGTGGGATGCGCGTATGGCTGCAAATTCTGCGCGAGCGGGCTCGACGGATGGAAGCGCAACCTTTCGGCCGGGGAAATCGTGGGCCAGTTTCTCCGCGTCGGGGCGCTGGCCGGCGAAAAAATCAACAATGTCGTGTTCATGGGAATGGGCGAACCGATGGCCAATTACGACAACCTCCTGCAGGCGGTGGGAATCCTGAACGCCGGATGGGGAGCCGGTCTGGGCGCGCGGCACATGACGATCTCCACGTCCGGGATCGTCCCGGGCATCAGGGCTCTCGCGGTCCAGCCACTCCAGGTCCGCCTCGCCATTTCGCTTCACGGGGCGACGGACGGGGTGCGGAACAAAATCATGCCCGTAAACCGGAAATACCCGCTCTCGGAACTCCTCGATGCCTGCGACGAGTATGTCCGGCTCAAAAAGCAAAAGCTCACGTTCGAGTATATCCTGATCAAGGATCTCAACGACATGCCCGAACAGGCCCGCCTCCTGGCCTCCCATGCCCGGAAACTCGGCGCAAAAATCAACCTCATCCCCTACAACACCGTTGAGGGCCTGGAATGGGAGCGCCCGCAGGAGGACACGCAGGCGGAGTTTCTCGCCATCGTCCGGCGAGGGGGAGCCGACGCCACGCTGCGCCGGGAAAAAGGCCACGACATCGCAGCCGCCTGCGGCCAGCTCCGCCTGCAGGTGGAAAAATCCTTTGCACAGCCCCAGCCGCTGAATTAACGGTTGGATGATGCCGCACGACGAAGACGATTTTTCCGGGGATGTCTGGGACGAATACCAGTGGGAAAGGTTTCTCCAGGAACAGGACCGGAACACCGAAAAATATTTCGGCCTCCTGGAAAAGTTTGTGGACCACCCGGAACGCGACGAGATCATCGCCAGGGAAATGGGATGGGATTCGTGTGCGGATGACGGCGAAATCGAGGAGATCGCCGACCTCATGTGCGGGCGGGAACTGGAGGACGATGGGGACGGGCCCGACGAGGGCGAATTCGACAAGTTCACGAAATCGCCGATTTACGAGGACACCCTCCGGCTCCACCGATGGATCAACAACTGGATCGAGTCCGACGACCGGTTGAAAGACCACCCCGAGGCCATCCGCTTCGCCACTCGCTCCGCCGTCTGCGGGGCCAAGCTGGCCGCCGCTCTCTGCGGGGACGAGATCACCGAGCTCGGCATGACGATCGCCTACCTCAAGCGCGCGCTCAAAGCCTCGAATGATGCCCTGGATGCGGCGGCCAAGCTGGTGGATGCGGGGCTCCTGGACCGGCGCCGCGCGGCGGTTGCCAGGAGACACGTTTTCAAAATCCGGAACCGCGTCGTGGATTTTATGAGCGAATTCCGCTCCGAGTGGCGCAAACGATACGGGGATCGTTGAAGGATTATTGAATGTCGCGCGTTGTCCCTATGGACCATGAACGCGAATTGCTCGGACGCGCCCGCAGCGGCGACACGGAAGCCTTTGACGAGATCGTCACATCGCATCGCAAACACCTCCAGACGCTCCTGAAAGATGCCCATGAAGAATTTTGAATCCACCTTCAACCGCTGGCTGGACGGCTCGCTCGACGAGGCCGAGCGACGAAAATTCGAAGCCGGCCTCGACAAGGAAACCCTGCGGGCCGCCAAGACTTGGCCGCAGACGCGAGCGCTCCTCAAGGAATCTTCCGGGCGCATTTCCCTCCCCCACCCGGATTTCCTCAACGAGCAGATCCGCCGGGCAATCGGGAAAAGCCCGCGCCGCGCCACCGCCCACTTCCCCCTGCGCCGCCTGCTCTGGGCCGGGGCGTTCTGTATGGCGACCGCCCTCCTGCTGACCACATTTTTCCTGCCGCCGCAAAACCGTTCCGGAACGGTCGTCTTTCTGGCCGAGACCGCATCGCCCGGTGCGTCTGCCTCCGCCTTTCAAACACCCGGGAACAAAGGTGCGGTGATCTGGCTCGAAGGAATGCCGTATATTCCCGGCGAGGAGAGGGTCCAATGAGACGGCCAAATCCACTGGCATCGGCACCCTGCCCGTGTGTGAAAACCTGGCGACCCATGCCACGGAGTGTTTTCCACAGAGCCATACGGCTTCTTCTCGCCGCCGCTCTGGCCTTGGGCTCCGCCGCCCGTGCCTCGGATGACATCTGGTCCGCTCTCGTCCTCGCTACCAATGAGTCTCCCGCCACCGGGATCCCGAAGCCGCTCGGAGATTTTGCCCCCACAATCAAAAAGGTCTTCGGCTACAACTCGCTCTACCTCCTCGGACAAAAAAAACGCGCGCTGGAGACCGCCCCGGACGACTGGCTCGTTCCGAGCAAGGATTTTTTCTTCCGGGTGACCTGCCTGGAACGGGAGCCCGCCCACTACCGCCTCCGGCTTGATCTCTTTCGCGACAAGGAACTGCTGCTGACCACGGTTGCCCGGCTCGCACGCGATGCCCCGCTCTTCATCCGCGGGCCGCAATGGGGCAATGGTCAACTGGTCCTGCTCATCGGGGTGCGCTGACCGTGCAGCCGCCTTACTCGGCCAGGGCCAGTCTGGTTTCGATCACATGGCGGAGAAAGTTGGCGACCCGTTTCGGCATATACAGGCGGACGATTTCGAGGCACTTGTCGCGGCGGGCATCGAAGAGCCAGGACTCGATGAGCAGGACCTCGTTGCTGGACGGGGCGACCTCGCACCCGGCCTTCAATGCCGTGGAGGACTTCCTGCGTTCCAGGAGAAAATCGTAAGTCTGAAATTCCTCCTTCGGGTAATACATCTTGCTGTGCGGGTCCTCGCAAACAAACTGGAGCGCGACCACGCGATCACCCGCATCCGTTACGATGTTCAGCACGTTGAAATGGTCGTCGGGTTCCCCAACCAGAGAGTATTTGAAGGGAAAGGCCCTGAAATACAGGGGAATCCCCGGATGCGAAACCGCCCTCCTCGACGGGATGAGATCCAGGCTCAGGCCCAGCCGCACCAGGGCGTCGCGCAGCGGCATCATCAGCGTGACGCCCCTGTAAATTTCCGGATGCTCGGTCACCTCGAGCGAGTCGTCCGGACGCGAATCGTGGTCGAGGACTTTGAAAAGCTCGATCAGGCTCGATCTCCCGTCCCCAGGCGGGCTCTTCCATTTTTTTTGCGGGGCGAGAAATGCGCCGTCGCTTTTTGGCGGCGCCGGGGGCTCGGCCTTCGGGGCGGGCGTGGCCGGTTCCGTCACCCGGGGTGCCGTCCGGTTGTCCTGGGGGGGGCTCCCGACCTGTTCGCCGAGGGTCGTTTGATCGAAGGCGACCTTCGAAGAGTATTCGGCGAAAGCGATCTCGACTCCATCCTCCAGGATTTTGACGACCTTCACACTGGCACCGGCCGGGACGCGCGTCGATCCGGACCGCCTTCCTTCGACGGTGATCGGAAAGTCCACCGGGGCCTTTGTCCGGGTTTGGGCAGGCCACCGCGCCGGACGGGTTGCGATCTCCGCCCAATCGATATCCTGGACCGGCGGCGAAGCGGGCGGCGGCGGATTTTCGTTTGCCGAAGCCGTGGAGGTCTCCGGCTTCGGCGCCTCTGGCAACACCACCGCAGCCACATCGGGAATCCCCTTGGGCGGAAGGGTTCCCCGGACATCGACCTCAACCGCCGGAAGCGGCTCGGACGGCGCTTCGGCGCGGACACCCGCACCGGGCACCGCATCCGCAACGGCGGCACCGGAACCCCCGCTTCGAACTTCGCGGGGCATGCCGGGCGGAACGGGCGGCCCCTGATCCTTCCATGCGAGGAAAACCGCGATTGGCAATCCGAGCACGAGCGGGATCAGCAACCAGCCCGTGCCGAGGCTTTGTTTGCGTCTCACAGCGGGCCATTTTCTTCTTCTCACCGGGCTTATTCAAACTAAAAGAACCACGATGAATGTTCATGGCAGACCGACCCGAACCATCTGGCTCCACCCGCAGGATCCGTCCGTGGTCCGGATCATCGACCAGCGGGCGCTCCCGCATGCCTGGGTCATCGAGGATTTGTCGACCGTGGGGCAGGTCGCCTCGGCCATTCGTGACATGCACGTGCGGGGGGCCGGACTCATCGGGGCCACGGCGGGTTTCGGAATGTATCTCGCCGCCCTGGAAGCCAAACTGGCCGGACGGGGGGCGGAATCCATTCGGGGGGCGGCGGATCAACTGAAGGCAACCCGGCCGACCGCCGTCAATCTCGCATGGGCGGTCGACAGGCAGGTCGACGCCATTGCGACCGCCACAAGCCCCGGGGAAATGGCCGACATCGCCCTGCACACGGCTCTGGCCATCGCCGAAGAAGATGCGGCGGCGTGCCGCAGCATCGGAGAGCACGGCGTGTCGCTGATCGAGCGGATCAGCCGTTCCAAAGGCGGCGTGCCGGTCCAAATCCTGACCCACTGCAATGCCGGCTGGCTGGCATTTGTCGACTACGGTTCGGCCACGGCCCCGGTCTACGCCGCCCACGACCTGGGCATCCCCGTGCACGTGTGGGTGGACGAAACGCGCCCCCGCAGCCAGGGCTCCAAACTGACCGCCTGGGAGCTGGGAGAACACGGGGTTCCCCATACGATCATCGCCGACAACACCGGGGGACATTTGATGCAGCACGGCATGGTGGATCTCGTGATCGTGGGCACCGACCGCACCACCCGCACCGGGGATGTGGCAAATAAAATCGGCACCTACCTGAAAGCGCTCGCGGCCCGGGACAACGGGGTCCCGTTCCACGTGGCCCTCCCCTCCTCGTCGTTCGACTGGACGATGCGTGACGGGCTGAAGGAAATCCCCATCGAAGAGCGCGGCTCCGAGGAAGTCAAATACGCCGACGGCATGGTCGGCGGCTCCCGTTGCGAAGTGCTTGTCGCCCCCGCCAACAGCCACGCTGCCAATTATGGGTTCGATGTGACCCCGGCACGACTTGTCACCGGCTTCATCACGGAGCGCGGCATTTGCGACGCGAACGAATCCGCCATCACCGCACTCTTTCCCGAACACGCATAAAGCCCGGCTGCCCGCAGGCTCTCAGCGCTTCTCCGCGGTTTCCGCCCGCTTCGGTTTTTCCTTTGGTGGGCTCTTCCCGTCCCCTTTGGCGGGCGCTTTTTGCACGGCGGTTTCCCCGACGCACTTCTCGCAGTCTTCCCCGGCGGGATGGACGCAGTTGCAGGGGCGCAGGAAGTCATTCGTCATGCGAAGGTTGATCGCAGAAGAAATCGCCGGGGTCATTGATCCCGGTCAACAAAATCCGAGTCCGGGGTTGAAATCGCGGGTTCGCGGGAGAAACTTTCGGCCATGATCCTCCCGCTCGTCACCCTCGCCCTGCTTTCGCTTCTCGGCCTCTCCTGCGTCTTCGCCCCGTTTGTGAGATCCCAGCGGTGACAGCAGTCCGGCACGCGGCCCGACTTCCCCAAGGAAACTCTGTTGGCAGCAGCGGGGGGATTTGATAGCTCTCCTGCTCCATGAACGAGATCATCTCCACCATCCGTCAGGCGGCCGAAGACGGCAGGCTCCTCCCCTCATCCGCCGAAAATATTCTCCCGCTCCTCTCCGGCGGCACTTCGCCGGTTTACGGGGCCGCCATCGCCGAACTCGTCGCGGCAGAAAACTGGAAAGAACTCGACAACCGGTTTTTTCGAACCCTGGCATTCGGCACGGGAGGGCTCCGTGGAAAAACCATCGGAGCCGTTGTCACGAAGGCCGAACAGGGCTCGCCCCAGCCGCTCGGGCGTCCGGAATTCCCCTGCGTGGGCACGAATGCGATGAACACCTACAACATCAGCCGCGCAACCCAGGGGCTGGTGGCCTACGTGCGCGAACACTTTGAAAAGAGCGGACGGCCCGGCCGACCGGCAATTTGCATCTGCCACGACACCCGGTTTTACTCCCGCGATTTCGCCGAACTCGCCGCCAAAGTCATCACCGACCTCGGTTGCGATGCCTGGCTTTTTGAAGGCCCCCGCTCGACGCCGGAACTCTCGTTCGCCGTCCGGCACGTCGGGGCCCAGGCCGGCATCAATCTCACCGCCAGCCACAACCCACCCCAATACAACGGTTACAAAGTCTATTTCGAGGACGGATGCCAGGTCGTCGAACCCCATGCCTCCACGATCATCGACCGGGTCAATGCCGTCCGATCCGAGTCCTACACGCCGACCGCGAATTGCGGACGGGTCCTTCCGATGGGCGCGGAAATTGACGCGGCCTACATGGACCGCCTCGCCACCCTCCCGCTGGATCCCGAACTGATCAAACGCGAGAACTCGCTGAAAATCGTCTACACCCCGCTTCATGGCGTCGGGGCCGTCATCATCAAGCCAATGTTGAAACGCCTTGGCTTTCAGTGCGAGGGGGTCGCCGAACAGGAGATCCCGGACGGCAGGTTCCCCACCGTCAAATCCCCCAACCCGGAAAATGCCGAGGCCCTCACGATGGCGGTCGCCCAAGCGGATGCCACCGGTGCCGACCTCGTCATCGCCACTGATCCCGATGACGACCGGATGGGCATCGCCGCCCGCGACGCCTCGGGGAAAATGCAGCTTCTCACCGGCAACCAGATCGGCTCGATCCTCGCCTGGTATCGCGCGACCAAATCCTTCGAACTCGGAATCCTCAACGAGGCCAACCGCAAGAATGCCTCGATCATAAAAACCTTCGTGACCACCGACCTCCAGAAGGCGATCGCGGACAAATTCGGCATCCGCTGCGTCGAAACCCTCACCGGGTTCAAATACATCGGCGAAAAACTCGGAAAATACGAGGCCGCGATCCCCGAGAACCTCCGGGCCAACTACACAAACCTCCCCGAGTCCGAAACCCGCGACCTCCGCCTGAAATATTCGACGCTCTACATCTTCGGCGGCGAGGAAAGCTACGGCTACAGCGCCTCGGATTTCGTGCGCGACAAGGATGGCAACAGCGCCGCCGTCCTCATCGCCGAAGCGGCCGCCTACGCAAAATCCCGCCATCTCACCCTCCCGGAACTCCTGGACGAAATCTTCTCCGAGTTCGGGGTCTACCTCGAACGCGGCGAATCTCTCACAATGGACGGCGCCGAGGGCGCGGCCAAAATCAGGAAACTCGTCGATTCGTATGCCGCGATGCCGCCGACCGAAATCGACGGCTCCAAGGTCGTTTCCCTCATCAACTTTGCAACGGACACCGTTCGCGACGTCGAAGGCGACCGCATCCCGCCCGAGGCCATGCTCATGATCACCCTCGCGGATGAACGCAAAATCGCCGTCCGCCCGTCGGGCACGGAACCGAAAATCAAATACTACATGTTCGCCGCCAAAAAGCCCGCGCCCGGAACCCGGTTCTCGAACCCCGGGCTGGCCGAGGCCAAAACCGGTGTCGAAGCCGGGATCGCCCGCCTCTGGAACGCTCTCGAATCGGACGCAAAATTTCGCCTCGCATAGCCGTCAAAAACCCCAAATCAGCGTAAGGGAAGATAACGAGAGGGAGGGCGAAGCTCCGTCCTGGGAGGGCGAAGCTCCGTCTGAGCCGTAATAAATGGGCTCACACGGAGGTTCGCCCTCCCCTTCCGGCTGCATCTCCCTATCCTGCGTCTGGAAAAACCCGTCAGCCGGACCGCTCCGCCGCGGTGACGGTGTTCGACATGAGCATGGCGATGGTCATCGGGCCGACGCCGCCGGGCACGGGGGTGATCGCGGTGCAGCGCGCCGCGACGGCACCATAATCCACATCTCCGACGAGGCGGTAGCCTCTCGGGCTGGCGGGATCATCCACGCGGTTGATCCCCACATCGATCACGACCGCCCCGTCGCGGATATGATCGGGACCGAGAAAATGGGGACGCCCGATGGCGGCGATGACGATGTCCGCCTCGCGCGTGATGGCGGCGAGATCCTTGGTCCGGGAGTGGGCGACCGTGACGGTCGCATCCCCGCCGGGGCCTTTCCGCATGAGCAGCAGCGCCAAAGGTTTTCCGACAATCATGCTGCGCCCGACGATCACGGCCTTGCGCCCGGATGTTTCAACGCCGACCTCGGCAAGTAGTCGGATGCAGCCGAGCGGGGTGCAGGGCACAAACCCGGTCGGGTCGTCCATGGCGAGCTTGCCGACGTTTTCGGGATGAAATCCGTCCACGTCCTTCCGGGGGTCGATCTCGCGGACGATTTTCGCCTCGTCGATGTGAGAAGGCGGGGGGGATTGGATGAGGATGCCATGTATGGAGGCATCGCGGTTCAATTCCTCGACGACCGCGAGGAGTTCGGCCTGGCTCGTCGAGGCGGGCAGTTCCTTTTTGACCGAATGAAATCCGAGGTCCGCGGCTTTTTTGTCCTTCGAACGGACGTAGGCGCGCGACGCCGGATCATCCCCGACGAGCACGACGGCCAGGCCCGGCCGGATCCCGCGTCCGAGCAGGAAATCCGCGCGCATTTTCGTTTCCTCCAAAACTTTGGCCGCAATCGCGGCGCCGTCAATCCGCAGCATTTTTCAGGTTGTCCTCCAGGTTTTTCCTCGCCTGTTCGAACTCTTCTTCGCCCAGGTTTTTTGGGATGTTGATTCGCTCGGCCACGGTGACCGATATGGTGGAAAATGGCAACGGGATGATGAACCCGTCCCATGTTTTCATGCGAAAACACCGCGAGAAACTCGCGTGCATGGGAACGATCGGGGTGCCGGTGGTTTGCGCGAGCAGGATCACGCCCGGCCCCAGACTGTATCGCGGCCCGCGGGGACCGTCGGGAGTGATCGCGATGTCCCCGCCCGCGCGGATAACCCGCACCAGCTCGAGAAGGGCGCGCGAACCCCTCCGGGAGCTGGATCCGCGCACGGAGCCCATCCCGAACGCCCCGACAAACCGGGAGAGAATTTCACCGTCCTTGCTGGGGCTGGTGAGCACGGTGACGCCGCGGCGGGGCATCCTGGGGTAAACCCGGTGGAAGGCGCAGGTGATCCCGAGAATCCTGTTGTGCCAAAAGCAGATCAGGCAGGGCTCTGTGAAGGCGTTTCTGCTGAGCCCGCAGCGGTCGTCGATCCGCAGGCGGATCGTCAGGAAGAGCGCTTTCAGGATGGTCGAGCCGATCAGGGCGAGGAGGCGTTCGCGCGTCATGGGAGGAGTTGGTCCAGGACTTTTCGGATCACCGGCCGCGCGAGTGCCGCCAGTGTCCCGTTGGCGTAGGTGATCCACGCGATTCCGGTCGCGGTGTCGAGCGGGGCATCGGGAAATCCGCCGAGCGGATGTTCGTAGACAGCCCCCGCCTTTTCCAGGACCAGCCAGGCGCAGGCGTCATACGGATGGCAGACCAGGGAGGTGTCTTCCATGTCGAGCGCGCGGAAAACCAGCGGGCGCAAATCCCCGACCATCCGGTCGTGGCCGACCATGACCTCGTAAAATTGGCCGCCGGTCGAGATATACTGGTCGTCGAAAACCGTCGGCGAGGGAGAGGAGTTGAGGCCGACCAGATCGTCCCAGATCCGCTCCTCGATCTGCGCGGTCAACGTCCGGCCTTCGGGGAAAAACTTCACGAACGACGAGAACCCGTGCGCAAAGTCCGTGGCCGTTGAGGGCGAGGCGGCGAGGGGTCGGACGGCGTTCGTCCGGATGTCGGAAGAGGCTCCGGTGAGCGGGCCATCCAGCGTGGCGCTGAACTGGTCGGCGCGCCATTGTTTCGAGGTCGGGATTTCCGTCATGGCGGCGGCAACAATTTCCGAGAGCCTCGTGCCCTCCCCATTTTGCGGGGCGATGCCGCCGAGTGCCCACGCGCTGCGCTTGTCATACATGATCCCCCGCGTGCCATCGATGGGGTCCAGGATGCATTTCCACCGCGTCCCGCCGACCGCCGTCCCGACGGGAAAACAGAGGTCGTGTTCGATGCCTTCCATGACGACCTGGACCGGCCATTCAGGCGGCCAGCTCTTTTCAAACCACCGCAGGATCGCGGCCTCGCTGAATTTATCCACCTCGTAAATGGTGTCGCCGCCGGCGTGGCCGGTCACAGCCGCGAGCGCGTCGGCGCTGACGCCGGTTCTTTGCAGCAGGACCGCGTCGCGGATCGCGACCCCGAGCGAACACAACAAACGCCGGAGATCATCATGCGAGGCCAGGGACATCCGGCCAGATTAGCCGCAACTTGAATAAACCAAAACCCCATTTTTATCGAGACGCTTCCCCCCCTCTCTCACGCGACGGGATGAGTGAAGATATTCCGGCCTGCGGTGATTGGGTCGCGCCGTCCGGATCAGCGGCCCGACCGGTTGGATTTCCACTCGAGGGGAGTCCGCCCGGTTTGCTTCTTGAACCAGCGGGCGAAATAATTTTGGTCCAAAAATCCCGCCTCCGCAGCGGCGTCGCGGACGGATTCCCGCTTGAGAAGAAATTTCTGCGCGCGCTGAAGGCGGACCTGCGCGGCGAGGCCGCCCAGCCCGAGCCCGGTTTCCGCGCGAACCAGCCGGCTCAGGTAGTCGGGATGGTAGCCGAGGGCTTCGGCCACGGCCTGCGGCTTGGCGTCGTTCTCCAGGAGTTTCTGGACCTGGTGCAGGACGGTCATGGCCGAGTGGCGGACGGGTTTGGGATACCAGCCCGAGGCCTCCGCGATCTGGGCCAGCAGGCGGAGGGCGAGGGCCGCGCGTCCAATCTGATCGGGCGTGTGCTTGTCGTCAGCCAGCCGGGCCATGTCCGCGAGCACGGAACGCACGCGGGCGATCTCGAACGCCGCCAGCGAGCGGATGGCCGCGCGTTTCGGCCACCGGGCACGGAAATCCAGCATGAGGCAGAGCGGCGGCTGGCCGGCCTCCCGGCGGAAGGCGTGCCTGGATCCGGGGGGAAGGATGACAAGCGAACCGGCGGAAACCGGATGGATGCTCCGGCCGATTTGCTGCACCCCATGACCGGACATGTAGAGGAGCGACTGCCAGTGGGGGTGCGAGTGGGTGCCGAGTTTCGCCGTTTCGGGGAGATGCCGGTGAAGCTCCAGACGCATCACGACGGTGGACCCCGCACGGGCATCGAGGCGGGTCCAGAGCAGGTCCCTGAAGGGGCGGCGGTGCATGACGGCCAGAATGGCAAATCCGGCGAATCATGCCAACAAATAGTCGGAAATGTGCTAATTCTGTCGCGCTTTGCCCTAACGGAATGAGCCGGGTTGTGGCAGCTTGGCGGAGTTCCCGATGATCAAACCCGACCCGTCCCTCGCCCCATCCGACCTGGCATCCGATATCAGGAAGCTCTGGGAGGCGTCCGCCCCGAAAATCCTTTCGATCGATGCCGCCGAAGTTCCCGGCTCAGCCACGCCGGTGTTCACGGTGAAAGGCCGATACACGGCCCGCGGCTGGACCGAATGGACGCAGGGATTCGTCTACGGGTCGGCGATCCTTCAATACGACGCGACGGGCGACGAGCGGTTTTTGGCCTTGGGCCGCAAGCGCACCAGGGAGCGGATGGCGCATCACATCACCCACACCGGCGTGCACGACCACGGGTTCAACAACGTGTCCACCTACGGCAACCTGCTCCGCCTCATGCACGAGGGCAGGATCCCGTTCGACGCATGGGAAAAGGATTTTTACGAGATGGCGCTCAAATGCACCGGGGCTGTGCAGGCGGCGAGGTGGTCCGGGACCGCATCGGGCGGCGGCTACATCTACTCGTTCAACGGCCCCCACTCGCTCTTCGCCGACACGATCCGGTCCCTGCGCGCACTGGCGGTTTCACACGGGCTCGGGCACGTCCTCATGGGCGAGAAGGACCGGAAGATTTCTCTTTTGGACCGGCTTCTCCAGCACGCCCGCACGACCGCCGATTTCGCGGTTTTCTACGGCGAGGGGCGGGATTCCTACGACGTCCGCGGGCGCGTGGCGCACGAGAGCATCTTCAACATGAACGATGGGAATTTCCGCTGCCCGAACTCCCAGCAGGGATTTTCCCCCTTCACGACCTGGACCCGCGGGCTCGCGTGGATCATCGCCGGATACCCGGAGCAACTGGAGTGGATCGCCACGCTTCCCGATGCGGAACTCGCGGCGTTTGGCGGGCGCGCCGAGGTCGAGGCCATGCTCCTGCGACCGGCCCTGGCCACCTGCGATTTTTACATCGCAAATTCTCCCGCCGACGGAATCCCGTATTGGGATACCGGCGCGCCGGAATTGCACCGGATCCCGGATTTCCTGGACCGCCCCGCGCAGATCGAAAACGATTTTGAGCCGGTTGACAGTTCGGCTGCGGCCATCGCGGCCCAAGGTCTGCTCCGTCTCGGGCGCTACCTGCATGCCAAGGGCGATCCCAGGGGCGACAAATACTGGCAGGCCGGGCTGACCGTCGCAAAAACCGTCCTCTCCGAGCCGTATCTTTCCGTCGACCCGACCCACCAGGGCCTGATCCTCCATTCGGTTTACCACCGGCCAAACGGGTGGGACCACATTCCGGAGGGCAGCAAAATCCCCCGGGGCGAATCCTCGATGTGGGGCGATTACCACGCCCGCGAACTCGCCCTCTTCATCCAGCGCCTCGCCGAAAACAAACCCTACCACACGTTCTTTGGCGGACTTGATGGGTTTTAAGGTTTGAGTATCAAGCCTAAAAAAACCACATGAACCGAAACTCCTCCTGTCACTTAAACCTTAAACCTTCTCCATGACCATCTCGGATCTTTCCAAAATCGAAGGCCGCCGCTATCCCGCCCGGCGCCGCACGCAGAACCTCGCCGGCGGAGTCGCGCCGATCCAGGCGAAAAACTTTTCCATCGGGAACGTGACCCTCGACCCGGATGGCGGGCAGGTGCCGTGGCACAACCAGGAGCAGGAGGAGGTGTATTTTGTGGTCGAGGGAACCGGGGAGATGTGTCTGGGCGAGGAACGCCGGACGCTCGTGGCCGGCCAGATGGTTTACATCCCGCCGGGAGTTTTCCACCAGCTCACAAACATCGGGCACGCGCCGCTGCGGATGATTTATTGCTACGGGCCCGCCGGGGATGTCGCCCACTGGCGCCAGGAACTCGATGGCACGCTCCCGAAGGCGGGGGCGGATGCCCCGGCCCTGCCGGAAGGCGCGCGCCCGCAATGCACGGAAAAGCCCTGATCCAACAACTCAAACAACCCTTGTTATGAAAACACACGAAGTCGGAATCATCATGAACGGCGTCACCGGACGCATGGGAACCAACCAGCACTACATCCGCTCGATCCTCGCGATCCGCAAGCAGGGCGGAGTGAAAGTCAGCCCGGATGAAACCATCATGCCGGTGCCGGTCCTGGTCGGACGCAGCGAAGCCAAACTCACCCGGCTCGCCGCGATGGGCCCGGGGGTGACGTGGACGACGGATTTGGACGAGGTCATGGCCGACCCGAAAAACATCATCTATTTCGACGCGCAGACGACCGGCCGCCGCGCCGCCGCCGTGAAGAAAGCCGTCGCCCTCGGAAAGCATGTGTATTGCGAGAAGCCCACCGCTGTTTCGACGGAAAGCGCGCTCGATCTTTACAGGACCGCCAAAGCCGCCGGGGTGAAAAACGGCGTCGTGCAGGACAAGCTCTGGCTGCCTGGCATGCTGAAGATCAAGCGTCTCCAGGAACAGGGGTTCTTCGGAAAAATCCTGAGCGTCCGCGGGGAGTTCGGATACTGGGTTTTCGAAGGCCACAATATCCCCGCGCAGCGTCCGAGCTGGAACTACCGCAAGGAAGACGACGGCGGCATCATCGTGGACATGCTCTGCCACTGGCGCTACGTGCTGGACAACCTGTTCGGCGAGGTGAAGTCCGTGAGCTGCCTCGGCGCAACCCACATCCCCGAGCGGGTGGACGAGCAGGGGAAGCCCTACAAATGCACGGCCGACGACTCGGCCTACGCAACATTCGAGCTCGAGGGCGGCGTGATCGCCCACTTCAACTCGAGCTGGAACGTGCGCGTGCGGCGCGACGACCTCCTGACACTCCAAGTGGACGGCTCGCACGGCTCCGCAGTCTGCGGGCTCCGCGAATGCTGGATCCAGCACTACGGCAACACTCCGAAGCCGGTGTGGAATCCGGACATCGCCCAGCCGATCAATTTCTACGAAGGCTGGAGCAAGGTGCCGGAGCAGGAGCCCTACGACAACGCCTTCAAAGTGCAGTGGGAAATGTTCCTGCGCCATGTCGTCCTCGACGAGCCGTTCCCGTGGACCCTGCTGCAGGGGGCCAAAGGCGTTCAGCTCGCCGAGTTGGGCCTGGAATCATGGGCCAGGCGCAGTTGGGTGGATGTGCCCTCGCTCGGGGGCTGACCCAGGGCGATCCGGAAAATTTCGTGGCGGCGAAGCGGATCCGTTTGCCGAGGCGGGCCAGCCCTGGTTGGGCGCTTGACACAAGCACCCGATCACGAAACGGGCGGCCCCTGTCCCGTGGTGAAGTTTACTGATCAAATAACGCGCCTGTTGAACCCTTATGTTCCCGGCTGTAGGGTGCCGACCATGAACGCGCATTTTACCGAGCAACATAAACGCAGCTATCTCGAAGACGGGTTTGTCAATCCGGGCATCATTCTCCCGGAAGAATCCATCGCCCCGGTCCGCGAGTATCTGATCGCCAAAAAGGATTCGTCGGGGGACTCCAAACCCGGGGGCACTTTTCTCGCCGACCTGCATCCCGAGAGCAAGCTCGTCGCCGATTTTTGCACCCAGCCTCTCTTCGTGGAGATGTGCCGCCTTTTCATCGGCCCCGAGGCGTATCTGTGCTGGTCCCAGATGATCGCCAAAGAGCCCGGGAAGAGCGGGGTCTTCGCCTGGCACCAGGACGGCCATTATGCATTGGCGAACGGGGAGGATAAGGGATCCATCGAAAGCGAGAGCCTGACTGCCCAGGTGGTTTGCTGGATCGCCATCACGGAAGCCAACAGGCGGAACGGCGGCCTGACCATTGCCCCCCGATGGCACACGAGGGGGCTCCTCCCGCACAAGATGGGCGAAACGGACCGGGCCTGGCACTGCCAGTTCGAGCCGGAAACGGAATGTCTGGCCGAAGTGCCGGCGGGCGGATTCGTCCTTTTCTCGCGCTTCACGCCGCACAAGAGCGGCCCCAACTTAAGCGACAAGGTGCGCCTCGGGTTGCAGATCGCTTTTCGCTCCAGCATCCGTCCCTCGGATGTCGGCCGGGCGATCAAACTCTAAGGGACCCTCAAACCTCGAAACACGATGCCAGCGACTTGCCAAATGAAGCGGGAATGGCGTTCGCCGGACTCATTCTCCAGCGACGACTGGAGCCGGCTCCGGACAAACACCGAGGCGTGGTGGTCGGGCGACCTCGACCGCCCGCTCATCGCGGCGAGGGTTATCCTGCCGCAGGAGACGCTCTCTCCGCTCGGCCTGCCGGTCTACCACAACGTGGCCCAATATCGCATCGACGAACCGATGGAAGCCATCATCGAAACGTATGCATGGTATTTGCGGCGACACGTGCGCTATTCGGGCGACGCGTATCCGGATATGTGGGCGAATTTTGGCCCCACGTTCCTTTCAGCGCTTGCGGGCGGGGAACTGGTCGCGGACGAGTCCACCACCTGGGTTCACAAGATCCCCGGGATGACCATCGACCACCTGCATTTCCACCTTGATGCCAATAATGCCTGGCATCGGCGGTATGAGAAATTTTGCCGGGACACCAGTGACTATTGGCAGGGCAAAGTCCAGATTGGCTACTGCACGGGCGGGCTGCTCGACGCCATCTCGGCACTCCTGGGAACCGAGGAACTGCTGTTCGCGCTGGTGGACGAACCGGAGGAAGTCCTGCGGGCACTTTCGGAAGCAGAGGCATTATCCTGGCATTACTATCATCTGGCTCACGGCTACCTAAGCCGTCATAATCCCGGCTACAGCTGCTGGGCCGGCATCTTTTCGGAGAAGCCTTACCAGATACTGGTTTCTGACAGTATCTGTCAACTAAGTCCGGAAATGTTCAAGGAATTCGCCTTTCCCGCCCTGGAACGATTCTGCAAACAGACCGACCGCACCTTCTACCATCTGGACGGCCCGGGGGCGCTCCGGCATCTGGACTCGTTCTTATCGATCACGGAACTCAAAGGGATACAATGGGTGCCCGGAGCCGGCGAAACGCGCCCATGGGATGAGTGGTCGGAGGTCATAAGGCGAATACTCGGGGCCGGTAAGAAAGTTCAGCTTTCTGCAGGGCTCGGCGGGGTGCATGAAATGGAACAATTTGATCGCCTGGTTCAAAAGCTGGGCACCGGCAAGGGAATTACCGCCAATCTCTATGGCGGCCCAGGCGACATCCCCGTAATAGAAAAGTTTCTGGAACGCCACGGGGTCATTTGACCGGTATTTCCTCGCCCTGAAAAGACAACCGATCTAGGTTTCATTCTCCGGATGAAATCCAGGCGCGTCACGATTCAGCGGGTTGCCGAGAAGGCCGGAGTCACGCGCACCACCGTGTCTCTTGCCTTGCGAAGCGATCCCCGGATTCCCGCCCGCACCCGGGAGAAAATCCAGGAACTGGCGGACGGCATGGGATATCGCCCCGATCCCATGCTGTCCGCACTGGCCAAATATCGCAACCGTGTCCGGGATTACGATCAAGGCGGCGTCATTCTCTTCTTGATTCATGAGTCGCTCGAAAAGGGCTCCCTTCCCTCCTGGCTGCAACATCTCGTCAGGGGCATTCAAAATCGCGGCCTGAAATTGGGATATACCACCACGGTTTTTTCCATGCCCGATAACGGGGGTAAAGACACCCGGATCAATCACATACTCCACCATCGCGGAATCCGTTCCCTCATTGTGGGGCCCATGCCGCAACGGGAACCCGAACTGAATCTTAGCTGGGAAAATTACACATCTGTCGCCATCGGCGAACATGCGGGAAATCCCGGCCTGCATTTGGTGCGCCCGGACTATTTTGAGAATACCATCACCGCCATGCACCATGTGATGGCCGGGGGGTATCGCCGCATCGGATATGTCGTTTCCGAAGGAACCGAGAAGCGGTTCGACCATCAGTGGCTGGCGGCGTATTTGAAGGAAAAGGCCATTTGTGCCGGACGCACCGTTTTTCTGCCTCCGCTATACCGCTCCGGGGCGGAGGCATTGCGGAACTGGATCGGAAAACACCGGCCGGACTGCATCCTGACCCTCGAACCGGCGGTCTCCAAACATCTCGAAAGATTGAAGATCGCGCTCCCCGGCGATGTGGGGCTGTGCCATCTGGCGACCGAATCTTCCGCCCACCCCAATGTTTCCGGCATTTTCCAAAATTTGGAACAGGTGGGGGAAACGGCTGTGGAAATGATGCACAACCTTCTGCTGCGCGATGAAAGGGGGGCACCCATCTTCAGACAACGCATCCTGATCTCCGGCCAGTGGGTGAATGGCGAAACGATTTAGGAGCCAAAAAATCGGATACCCCAGCCGGGGGTTCCGCACGGACTTCGGAGGAATCGGCGGAGACAACGTCACGCGGAAACGATCACCCGCAGGCCTTCCCGCCGCAGGCGGAAAGCACTTCGATATTTCATCTTTTCTTTCATTTTATTATCATTATATTGAACGCCGTGAACCAGGAACTTTCGCTCACGACACATCAATGGGCCTGCCTGCACACCGAATTGCTCTGGGCCTATGACCACCCCCCGGGCGTCACACGGATTGAGCAAAAGTTCGAGGTTGGCAATTGGGCCTGGTATCTCCGGCGGGGAGAGATGCGGGTCGAGACGCCCGCAAAGTGCCTCGTCGTCAAGGCCAACACCTGGTTCCTGCCGTCGCCCGAGCTTCTCCGCATCCAGTTCTCCAAGGACATCTCCCTGCTTTCCCTCCATTTTCATTGCCAGTGGCCGGCCGGAAACAATGTCTTCAAAAATGCGGAACCCCTGGTTCTGACAGGCGACGACCACCCCGAGCTTCTTCGCAAGGCGGAGCGGCTGGAGCGGCTCGTTCGCCGCCATTTCCCTCACGTCGGCGAGGGGTTCAAAATGTTCGGTGGGAAGCAGACGAGTTATCCACTCTTTCTAAAATTGCAGACCGCCTTTTTTGAATGGATCGCGGTTTGGTTCGCCACCCGCGTGCGCCACGGCACCCGCGCCTCACAGCAACCCGCCTCCCGCGACGACCGTTCCCTGGGCATCCTGCGCATCCTGAATGAAGCCCCGCTCGACCGCGGATTTCCGAAAACCGATCTCCTCCGGGAAATAGGCTTGAGCGAGGTCCATCTGTCCCGCCTCTTCACCGCCGACTTTGGCATCAGCCCGGCCAAATACTGGGAGAAACGCCGCCTGGAGGCGGCCCAACGCCTCCTCGAAACGAGCACGTCACCCGTCAAGGAAATCGCCTACCGGCTTGGATTTCGCTCCGACGCCAATTTCGCCGTCTGGTTTCTCAGGCTGAAAGGCGTCACCCCCGGACAATTCCGCAGCGGATGAGTTGAACCACAGACGGGCAAACGTGATTTGCGGGCAATTGCCGGATTTAGGCTGAAATTCCACTTTTGCTCCGTCTCTGTTCACTTTTGCTCCGGCCCCGACAGTTCGGGAATTTTTTCTTGCGGCGATGAGGGTTGCGGGGTCCCCCCGCCCGGCTCCCTGCCTGTTTCAGAACCGCCCGAATTTGTTGTAAGCCTCGAAGGGGTCCATGCCATCGGCCATGGCCTTTCGGCTGTTGCCTTCGCTGTAGAACCATTCCTCGGCCTGCTCGAGCACTTTGAGCGTCATGTCCTTTGGCACGATCACGACCCCGTCGTTGTCTCCGAAGACAAAGTCCCCCGGATACACCAGCAACTGTCCGTCGGCACCATTGACGTAGATGGGGATCATATACTCGGTGATCATGGAGCGGCCCAATCCTTCCAGCGGGCTGCGGAACCGGCAGAACGTCGGGAAGTTCATTCTGATGAGATGATTGGAATCGCGGGTCGATCCGTCGATGACGGCACCTTGGCAGCCTGCCGCGCGCATCGCAGTGGCGGTGATTTCTCCGAATTGTCCGCAATTCCTGTTGTTCTGCGAATCGGAAAGCATGATGCACCCCTCGCTCATGCTTTTGATCAGCCCGAGACGGATGTTGTGGACCTCGGGGGAACGTTCCGGGGTGGAAATCCGCCGGATGGTAAACGCGGGGCCGGCCGCCTTCATGTCCACGGTGAGAGGGTAGATGCCGCTGTCCATCGCCCGCCCGGACAACCCCAAAAACTCCATCGCGTCATGGATGAGGGGCGAGTAAAGTTTGAGGTAGCGTTCGCGGATGTCGTTCACGTCGTAGTCGACGGCGAGTTTTTTCAGTTCGTAAATATCGGTGATTTGACCGCTCATTGTTGGGTGTGGGTTTTGTTTCGGGAGAGGTCAGGATGTCTGAGCTTGAAATGGGACATCGCTTTCAGGAGACAAAATTCGGGTGCAGTTCCGGACGTGGGGCCGTCTTGCATTCGCCCGGTGGCTCGGGCGACAGCTTTTCGAGGGCATGGAATTTCACCCCGTCCAGGAGCGGGCGAATATCCGCCAGCCCGATCCCCGCCGCCTCCCACCGGGCGGCATTGGCGGCGCCCGCAGCCGTGCCCCAGCGCAGGCATTCGCGCCATTCCAGGCCGGTCGTGTAGGCAAACAGGAGTGCTGCCATGAAGCAATCGCCGCTGCCGACGGGGTTCACCAGCCGAACGGGCGGCGGAAGGACATGCCAGATTTCCCCCTGGCAGGCGGCCAGCGCCCCCTTGCCGCCAAGGCTGATGATCGGGTGCGCGATCCCCTGCGCGAGCATCCGGCGAATGACCGGCACGCCGTCGCCCGGGGACTGGATGACCGATCCCCAGGCCTGGCGGACTTCGTCGTCGTTGGGCTTCACGATATCCGGCGCGGCAGCCAGCCCGCGCACGAACGCCTCCCCCTCGTTGTCGAAGGAGACCGGCAACCCGCGTCCTTTCGCCTGGCGGATCGCCCAGGCCGGAAAATCCCAGAGCGTTTCGCAGGAAATCGTCCCCGAGAGGCAAAGGAAATCGACGTCTTCGATAAAGGCCAGAAACCGTTCCTTGATGCGCTCGACATCCCGGAGCGCCACCTGCGGCCCGACTTCCTTCACGGCCAGTTGTCTCCAATCCCTCCCGACGATCGTGGTGATGACGCGGCTCAGGCCCGGCACCTCGACAAATTCCACGGGCAGCCCCTCCTCCTCCAGCAACCGGCGGATGTGTTCCCCGGTGGCGCCGGCGATCATTTCGAGCGATTTGCGGCGCACGCCGAACCGGCCCAGGACTCTCGAAACATTGTTGCCCTTGCCGCCGGCGAGGAACGTGGCTTTTTCCGCAGTGTGGATGCCCTCCGCAGGCAGGGAATCCAGGAAGAGCGTCTTATCGACACAGGGGTTGAGCGTAACGATGCCCACCAGCGGCTGCCCGTTTCTCCGGGAGCGCGTCATGTGATCGGCCCTCCCCCGGCGATGCTTTTTACGTCAGCCCGTGGCGCGTGGGAAGAATGGGGCCCACCCCATAGATCTGGCGGTATTTTTCCATGCGTTCCTTGAGCCAGGGCGCGATGTGGGCCCGCATGGCGGACTCGGCCTTTTGCGGATCCCCGCTGGCGATGCCTTCGACAACGGTGTGGTGCTCGTGCGGCTCCACCTTCCACAACGAGGGCACCAAACTCCCGATGAAGGTATCGATGAAATGGTGCTGTTTCATGAGCGAGACAAGCATGGTGCTCCGGGAAAGCTCCAGCACCTTGTTGTGAAAGGCGAGATGGATGGTCGAGTAGTGGTTTTCCTCCCCGGAAGGAATCGGCTTTTCCAATTCGTCCGCGAGCCGCAGCAACTCGGCGTGGGATTCCGGCGTGAGATGCGGCACCGCCCGGCTCGCGGCGAGACCTTCCAGAACCCTGCGAATCTCGATCAATTCCTCCAGCTCCCTGACCGTGTAAGCGCGGCAAAAAACCCCCAGGCCATGCACGCGAACCAAAACATTCTCGGCTTCCAGCGAACTCAATGCCTCGCGCAGTGGCGCCGTCGTCGAATCCAGCTGTTTGGCCAGCCGCCGCTGGTCCAGCTTCTGGCCGGGAAAAATCTCGCGATCGCGGATCATGTCCAGAATGGCCTCTTTCACCCGATTGGACTCCGATGGCTCCGCAGGTGTCTGCCCGGATGACCACACCGTGGAAGCCGCAAACAATGGAGAGTAACTCAACTCCGGCAATACTTCGGGAGACATGATTCCCGAGGATACAGGCGCTGCCGGAAAAATCATTCGCAAATTTCAAGATTCTAATTCCGTTATATCCAAAACTCTCAGTCCTTCCGCCGACGGCGGAAAACCATTGCGATTGTGCCAGTCAGGGCCAGTAGCATCCATGTCGAGGGCTCGGGAACAGCGGTCAAAATCCCCGTGGCCTCCGTGAAGGTGTAGGTGGTCGGGCCTGAGGTCATTGTCCAAACATTCGAGCTTTCAGTAAAACCAGAAACAGTGAATGTGCTGTTGAAAGTTTCATTGAGATTAGCCACATCAACGATCGTCCAGCTTCCGACTGCGGCCGCCCCTGTCAGGTCGAAGACGAAATCGCCATCCAGCGTCAGAGCTTGACCCGTGCCTGTGATCTGATTGTTCACGCCGTTCGCTCCGACATAAAAGGTGAGCTTTGCATTGTCCGATAGGACAAGGGAACTCGTCTCCGCCAACGTGGTATTTCCCTGATAGGTGTTGGTGATGCTTGTGGAAGCATTTCCAAATTGCGTTTCGCCGGTTCCAACAGTCGTCACACCCCCGGCGCCTGAGATCACCCCCGTATAGCGAACATCCGCGCCGCCAGTCTTTGCACTCGTCAAACTCACGCCTCCGCTCAAGAGCAGCGTTCCCGCGTATGTGGAGTTGGTGGCAGCAATATTGCTTGATCCCAGAACATTCGTGCCCACTGTCGCCGCAACAGTGATGTTATTTGAGAAAGTGGTGCTACCGCCGGTAGAGACCAGGGTCGCAGAGTTGCCGGAACTGCCCAAGGTGATTGCATTGCCAACTCCACCAAAACTTGTGTTTTGAGCAAATGTCACCGCCCCCTTTTGAATCAGCACGGACCCGGCGAAATTGCTGGATTGTCCAAATACAATCTGACCGGCAGCAATATTGTTGCTCACGTTGCTAATGATCAGATTCCCTGTCCCCCCAAATCCATTGCTGAATACAATCGAGCCGGACGATCTGGTGGAACCACCCGTGTTGGCGATTGTCAGGTCATCCGCCAATGTGCTGTTCGTGCCGGCAGAAATGTCGAGTCGATTCGTTGTTCCCGTGCTTGAATCCGTGTTGCTGATGAGTGCGCCAGCAGTCCCAAAAGCATTCGTCGCCCCATTATTGTTGAAAATCAGCCCGAAGGATGTCGTTGAGATCGATGTTGCCTTATCACCCGCGCCGCTCAGTGTCAAGGTTCCCACCGTGCGGGTAGATGCATCGACTGTCACAGTTCGGTTGTCGGTGCTGGTGAAATCCGCGATCGCCCCAGCAGCATCGGGCACGCCGGTGCCATTCCAGCCTGGATTGCCGTCGCTGTTCCAGTTGCCGCCTACGCCAGTCCAAGTGGAGGCGAGAACAGACGAAGTGCCGAAGAATGCCATGACCGCCGCCAGTGAAAGACTGGCCGCGACGACTTTGGGGGTATGGGTGGTTTTCATAATGTGGGTTGGCGTGTTATAACGTAGATATAATTTTAAGTGGTGTCAATGGAATTTCTTGGAATATTTTGATCATCTACTTGAGGGAGTATTGGGCTGATTGCAAGGCAGCCAGCACGGAGTCAAACTGTCCCGTCGTTGCCACGAGATAGAGCGGGGACTCGCTGATCGACAGGGTCACCGGTCCCGCGGGCACGGTGAACACCAACTGGCCGATCACGTTGTAGATGTTGAGCGAAACCGGTGCCGTGAAGCGGATGGTCGCGTGCAGGCTTGGAGCCGTGGGGCTGATCATCGAGCTTCCCTTCTGCGCGATCCACACGGGGAAGACGGAGCGCCTGGAGGTCTGGAACCCGTAGAGCCAGGTGTTCGGGCCCTCCGAAATTTTGGTGCTCTGCTCCACGAAGTTGAGGTATCGCGCCACGGTGGCATAGGCCATTGTCACCGGTCGCGGCCAGAGCGGATCGGCGTCGGTCAGGATTTTTTTACCCGTGATACTGTTAAATGTGTCTTCCCAGAGGCCGAAGCTGCTGACGCCCTGGTCCTCAAAGCCGCACGGTTCCACGCAGAAGTAGCAATAATACTCCATCCGGGGCTCGGCCCGGTGAATGATCGCGGCGCGCGCCGACACGTTTGCCATCATCCGATGCAGCCGGTGGTTGAGCGGCAGGGCATTTTTGACCAAGTAGCCGTTTTCGTCATTGCCGAGCGTCTTTTCCGCGGCGTTCGGAGACGAGGTCAGCACGTCTGCGGCCCGGATCAACGACGCGGGCAGGAAACTCTCCGGTCCCCGGTAGGTGACCCCATCCTTGATCTCTCTCGCGACCGAGTAGTTGTGCGGGGTGAAAATGTCGAGTTTGCTGTAGAGGTTTGGCCAGAAGCGCCGCGCCACGGTGAAAGCGAGCGACGGATCGGTCGGCAGCGTGGAGTAGGGCAACCCATCCGCCGCCGAAACGCCAACCCCGGCGATGACGGCATTGGGATCAACGCCCCGGGCCCAGTTGGCGAAGGTTTCCATCTTGCGAGTGTCGTAATCGATGTGCTGGTCCAGTTCAGTCGAGCCAGGCTGCAGTTCGTGGTAGAGGATCCAGTGGCTGACCCGGCCGGATAGGGCGGTGACCATGTTCCTGACGTCGATGCCGTAGTTGGTGAAATGCTGCGCGTCATACTCCCACCGATCAGTGGTATTCGCATCCAGATTTTTAATGCGCGTCATCTCCGCCGTGGGAATGGTCCAAGGCGGACTAAACGCTTCATCGGACCCCAGATTTTCCAGAATCATCGATTGCATTCCCGCTTGCTCGTTGCCCGTGATCCACGCTTGAATTGCGGCCAGGTTGTGAGGGTCACTTGGCCTTGCGCGGGTGTACCAGGTGGTGTAGAAGAGATTCGCCCCCACCCCGAGCCGCTTGAATCCGTCGCGGAAAAGGGTCGAGTTGCGCCACCCCGACACGCTGAAATACGGGTCGCGCTCGGCATCCGTGATGGGATCGAGCACGCTGTAGCCCGTGTGGAAGTAACCCACATACTCCCCGGTCGAATCGTTCCAAACTCTAACCTTTGCCGCGTAGTAGTCCGCCTTCGAGGGAGTGGGCATCAGGAGGGTTGATTTCCCGTCAACCACCTGCACGGGAAGATTCGTCGAGGTGTAAACCGTTTGCCCCTGATAGTCCTGGATGGTCACGCCGTAGCGCACCGAGCTTGGCGCGGTCGCCTTTAGCTTCACCGCCAGGCGCACCGTTTCGCCCGGCTGAAAAATGCCCTTGGTCGTGCCAGTCGGCCAGGCCGCGTCCAATTGATTGTCCACCGGATCGGTTTCCTGGGAAACATAGAGCGGTTTGAGAGCGTCGAATGTGGCCTGAAGGTTCAGATTGAGGTCGTTGGCCAGATAGAATCCCCCGATGGCTCCATCAAACGGGTAGGTCCGGCTGGCCACGTTCCCGAGCACCAGGTTCGCGCTGGTGGTGCCGATGCTGGTTTCCGCCTGCGTCAGCGTGGGAAGCACGGTCAGGTCGTCGGCGGTGGCCGGAGCGCAGGCGACGGTGATCGTCCCGGCGTTGAAGGTCACGGCCAGCATGGTCCACTCATTCGTGCTCCACTGAACGCCGCTGAAGAGCTTGCTGACAGCCCCCCCGGCGAGCACCCCCACCTGGGACGCGGAGTTCAGCGTCACGATCACCCTGCCGATGTCCAAGACCCTGGCGGTGGAACCCGGCGTGGTGTTGGGGCGCAGCCACAAATAGAGGGTGAATTGAGCGCTGTTATCCCACCTGGATTTGAAGGCACTGTTGGCCCACGAGATCGTCCCGACGTTCGGATCGTTGGTCGCGAGCGTTCCCATGCCATTGGCCCCCGTGTTGAACGCCCTTCCCGCCGGGCTTCCGTTCGTGTTCACGTTCTCGAAGAAGCCGTTTGTGTTGACGTTGACAGTCCCGTTCCCGATGCCGCCCGACACGCTGTTGACGGCGGTGTCGGTGCCGAGGTCGAGCCGCACGAGTTCCGCGCCGGGAGCGGGCAGTGCCTGAAGAACAGCCAGCGCAAGGCAGGCTGCGAGGATTTTGGGGGGACGGATGGGTTTCATGGTTTTGTCACATGTTGGTGTTTGTGTTGGTTTGGAGATTTTTCCGTTTGCTCCCGGACGCTGGCCGGGAACGAGTGAAATCGAAGTGTCGGTTTGTTATAAAACATCACGGCGGTTTCGGCGAAACCGCCCTACCGCCAAACGGTAGGGATGGCTTGCCGAGCCGTCCCTCAATTTGATCTGTTTCGATGTGGAAATGGTATTATTTGCTGAGGATGAAGCTCTGGAACTGGCTCGGGTCCTTGGGGCCGCCGTGAATGCCGGGCGTGAGTCCGAACCAGTAGGTTAGCGTGGAATCCGGCTTGGCGGCGTGGGTGTAGAGCAGGTTCATTTTGAAGACGCTGCCTTCCTTGGGCTGGAGTGGGGCGAGGCGCTCCCAGGGAATGGTGATTTCATAGATGAAGCGTCCGTTTTCCTGCCGGACGTCGCACTTCATGGGAGATGCGGCGGGCGCCCCATGGTATTTGTAAGTGGCGGGGCCGGACGGGGTGAGGGCAAACGCCAGTTCGGCGTCGTTGTCGTCATAGCCGCCTTTCCGGTTGAAGGATGCGGGGAGCGCGTCGTTTCCGCAATCGGCGGCGACCATGACGCCGTCCTGTTTCCAGATGTCGCGGGGTTCCCTGGCCGTCTGGTTGGGCTGGACATTTTCGACCACGGCGGTGACGTAAAGCGCCTGCTGATCCCATGCCAGGTGGAACTTGGGCATGGCTTCTCCGTCCTTCCACAGGTTCGCGACTTTGAGGTCACCGGCCGACGGGCTGAGGAAAACCTGGCTGCCGAGATCGACGAGGAGCGAATTTTTCAAGGCCTGGTCGTTCCACGGAAACGGCGCGGTGGCTTTGGGGATGGCCCTCGGGGCAAGCGGGACGGTGGCGCTGAGGGTTTTCCCGTTTTTGGTGATCGCGAGCAGCGTCGCTTGTTTGGCATCCCCGGCGCCGGGCAACGGGAAAGTGACCCGCTTCACTTCGCGGGAGCCGAGCGACAGCGGGACATCCTGCCCCGCGGGCGCGCCATCGACCAGAACCTTGCACGTCAACTCCACGGGGACTTCCCGGGTGTTTTGGAAAGCCGCCGCGAGTTGGCCGCCGGCTTGGAGGCTGGCGGCCATGTCCACCGACAGCAGCGAGTGCTCGGCCTTTTGAATCGCGCCGAGGATCACCTCGAACTGGTCGCGGGGAGCAGTGATCCAAAGGGGTTCCTGACTGAGGGAGAGCTTGACCGTGCCCTCAGGATGCGAGGCGACTTTGCGCCCCATGAGATTGAAGGCTTCCAGCGGCGCGGGGGAGGTGAACGACACCTCGACCTTTTCATTCAGCGTGGTCCACAGCGGAAAGACCGCGCGGTCTCCGGCCAGAAACGCATAGGCCCAGAGGTCCCTGTGCAGGGGGATTCGTTCGACCCGTTCCATCCGCCCCAAAAACCGGGCGCAGGTGGCGTAGGCGAGCGCGGCGGGACGCGGCCAGAGCGGGTCGCCCGCCTTGAGCGACTCCTTGCCGCCCCGTCCGCGCACGGGATCTTCCCAGAGCCCGTAGCTGGTAAGGCCACCGTCTTCACTCATCGGCTCAGCCGTGAAATAGCAGTAGTATTTCATGAGCGGCTCCGCGCGGTGGATGATGATCGCCCGGGCGGCGAGATTGGCCATCAGCCTTTGCAGCGGATCGTTGAGCGGAATGCCGTTTTCCAGCGAGTAGCCGTTTTCGTCGTTTCCCAGGGCCTTGTTTTTGTATGGCCGTATCACTTCGAGGGCACCCCGGATCGACGCCGGCAGGAAGTCCTCGGGCGGCAGCACGCGCGAGCCGCGACGGATCGCCCGCCCCAGGGAATAGTTGTGGGGAGTGAAGATTTGCAGATCCCCGTTCAACCGGCTCCAAAAAATCTTCGAGATTTTGAAGTCCTCGGTTTGCTCGCGCCCGGAGACGCCGACGCCGGCAATGACGGCATCCGGGATCACGGAGCGGAGGCCGGCCACGAAAGCCTTCGTTTTGTTGACATCGTATTCGATGACCTGATCGAGATCCCGGGAATTGGACGCCACTTCATGGTGCAACACCCAGGTCGAAATCCGCTTCCCGTAACGCGAGGCCAATTCCCGCACGCGCCGGGAATACGCCTCCAGATGTTCGGGATCATACGACCACCTCTTGCCCAGCCGGTCCACTTCCCATTGGGGCGTGACCCAGTCGCGCGTCTCCGCCGAGGCGAAGATTTCCAGGATATTCGTTCGGAGGCCCGCCGCCTCGTTGGCCCTGAGCCAGGCGTCAAACTCGCCGAAATTGTATTGTCCCTTGGTTGGCTCGGTCGCCCGCCAATTGGTGAAAAACATGTTCGATCCGGCACCGAGGCGCTTGACGGCCTCCGCCATCCACGGGTGATTGCGAAATCCTGAAAAGCTGAAAAACGGATCCCTGTCCGTGATGGGTTCGACGAGGCCGATGCCCGTGCTTCCCTTGCCGAGGATTTCCCCGGCCGTATTTTTCGCCAGCACCGTGACGACGTAGAAGCCGGGGCGGGCCGGAGCCGGCAGATCGAGAACCGCCTTTCCGGCGGATTCGATTTTTCCTTTCAAGCCGGCGAGGTCGGTGGCAGGCCCCCCATCATAGTCCTCAATCCGGCAGTCGAAGACCCCATCGGTTGGAAAATCGGAAGGGACGATGACCGCGATCTGGATGGGCTCTCCGGGAGCGTAAATCCCCAGGGACTCACCCGCAGGCCAGGCGACCAGGTTCGCGGGGGCCTTTGCGTTCGGGGTCGCTCCGGCAGTTTCGGAGGAAGCCAGGTATTCCACCCCCGCTTCATCGAACCAGACGATCCCGCTGTTTTCCTTTCCCCCGGCCCGGCCCGATGGCGCGGTCTCGAGGGTGAGGCGAATGCGGCGAACGCCCTCGGGAATTTCGGCGACGGTTTCGAGAAGACGCCATTCGTTTGAAGAACTGGCTGATGGGGTGGCCACCATCCGGGCGCTCCCGTCGCGGTCGCCCGACCAGAGCAGGACCGCACGGGCATCCCAGCCGGGATCGAAGTTCTCCATCTTGACCCAGCAGGAGAGGCGGACCTTTCCCGCGCGGCCCGCGGGCAGATCCTGATACAGCATGCCCCGGCTGGACCCCCGTCCGAAAAACACCGCCGAACCCGTGCCGGGGTCGTGCGTGACGTTGGCGTCGAAACGCGCTTCCAGGGAGGTGCCCCAGGCGGATGCCGCCGGGGGCCGCTGCCAGGGTTCGAGGCCGTCGCGGAAAGCTCCGTTCCTGACGGCTTCCTGCCCGCTCGCGAGCGGTGCCAGGGCGAGGACGAATAACAGGGAAAGCAGGCGCATCATCCGGTGGGTTAATGGCCCGCGTATTTTTCGCGGGTGGATTCAAATGCCTTGTTGAGATCGAAGCCCGCATCGTCGCTGAGGAAAAACGTCCCGATCACGCCCTGAAAAGGCCGGGTCAGTTGGTCCACGTTGCCGATGACCAGATCAACGGCGCTGGGCTTGAGTTGGGCCTGGTCCGAAACGGCATTGACGAACGTCAGGTTCGGGCTGTCCGGAGTCCCAAAACATGCGGTCACGTCTCCCTTGGCGAAGGAAATGCCGACGAAAATCCACTTGGCGGCGGCATTTTTCGCAAGGCCATAAAAATAGCAGTTGGTCTGCTTGCCGTTGATCTGGAGAAAGACATTCCCGTTGTTGAATCCGACGCCGAACACCCCCTTGTTGAAAATCCGCGCCACGGTGGTCGGCGCGGTTTCCGGCTTCAGCCACATATACATGGAAAATGTTTCGACGGTGTCAACTTTTCCGGCGATGGCGGCATTTTTCCAGGTGATCGTGCCGGTTTCCGGGCCGTTGGTGGCGCTCGATCCCATGCCGTTCGCGCCGGTTTTGAATCCCTGGCCATTGCCGACGGGAACGAAGGCTCCCGCAGTGCGGAGATTGACTGTGGGATCTCCCAATGTGCCCCGGTTTTTTACAGCATCGTTGGCGATGTCGAGATCGATGAAGACCTCGGAGTGGGCGGTTGCCAGCGCGCAAAGCGCGGCCAGGAGAAGGACGGGGAGGTGTTTTAGTGTTTTCATGTGGGTTGGTGTTTTCGGGTTGGTTTTTGGTTTGCTGGAAGAGTGGGGGCAGTCAGTGGCCCGCGTATTTTTCGCGGGTGGATTCATGGGCCCTGTTGTTTTCATTCGGGTTGGTGGGTGCCGGGTCGGGAAGGTGGTCCCTCAGTCGAGATTGACCAATTTGCTCCAATCCCATAGCGGCAGGTCGGAGGTTTTTGTTCGGGGGATCCACGTCACGCTGCCGTTCAAAAGCAGCGCGTTGAACCCAACTGCATCGTGGTTCTGGTTCATGTTCCTGGCCGGAGACTTCCCCCACCACTCGCCCCGGTCGAAGATGGCGAGCGTCCTCGGAGGGAGGGTAAACAGAGGCTTCTTCCGGTCGGGCCGGGCCGTGATGTCCCAGTTCAGCCAATACGAGCAGGTCGACCAATAATCGAGCGTGTAGGAATCGCCCGGGCAAAGGAAAAGTTGCGGCGTGTATTGCCGACCGCCAAGCTTTCGCGGCACGCCCGCGTAGTCGAACAGCGGGCCCAGATTGACATAGTCCTTGTCGTTATAGCGCCACAGCGAAGGCGATGTGTTTCCCTTGTATGTTCCATCCTCCGGTGCCAACTGGTCGTGGTCATTCGCATAAGCAAAAAACGCGGTCCCAATCGTGTGCAGGTTCCCGAGGCATTTCGCTTTTTTCGCCTGGGTTTGCATGCGCCCGATCACCGGCAACAAGAGAGCCGCAAGAACCGCGATGATGGCCGCCACGGCCATCAACTCCACCAGGGTGAAAGCGTGCGTCCGGTGTTTCGACGATCTGGAACGCGGGTCAAGCATGGCGGGGCTCCATGCGGTTTGTCCGGGCATCCCGGAAGGACAGGTCCGCAAACACGATCCGGCATCCGGACCCGAGACAGGGTTTCGCGGCAAGGAACACTTCGATTGTGCCAGATCCGCTTTGCCCGGGCACAACCCAGGCGGCACCGCGCCCGGAAATATTCGTCAGCGGGCTCATCTGGAAGGGAAATGCTTCCTCCAAGGACGCTATCCCTGCGGTCTCCACCCCGTTAAAGCGGACTTCGACCGCATCTTGAATGTCCGACGGAAGCTCCGTCTCCACACGAAAAACTCCGGGACCGCCCGCCTCCGACAAAACCCGGAACTTAAGAGAGATTTCCCCCCCGGGAAGCAGATCCCGTGGCAATTGCGCCCCCCGCTCTTCCGGGGGGCTGCCCGGCGGGACGGAATGCTGGACGTAATGGCTCCCAGACAAAAAATAGTGCTGCGGAAACCGGCCCAGCATTTCAGGGTTCCCCAGCCGGGGCAGGATGTCGAATGGCGGTTCGTTGAACGGCCCGCGGTTGCCGGAACCGTGCGGGCGGTAATACTGAAAATTATATACGGCCGCGCCGTCGAACCCGGCCGCGTATCCCAAAGCTGCCGTGGTGTAATATTGGAAAGGCGTCGTCCGGCGAAACGTGAATGCATCCACGGTTTTCCCCCAGCTATTCTCCAGAAACTCGCCGACCCGCGTGGCGTGGGTCAGCTCCAGAAACAATGGCACCGAGGCGGCCTGCCGACGGGTTTCTTCAAAATCCACTTCCTGGCAGGTGTAATAAAACGAGGAGACCGTATAAAAATCGACGCCCAGCCGGGTCCACAATTCCAGGTCGATGCCGATGCCCTCGTCCTTGTTCCTGAGCGCGGGAACCCTCGCGGAAAGCAGCCGCCTCGTTCCTTTCGCCGTCCGGTCGAGAATCGAACGGACCCCGGCAATGAAATCCGCCAGGATCTCCACCCGTTCCCGGCGGGGAACATCCTCCGCAAAAAACGCCGGGAATCGCATGAAATCCAGATCGAACCCGTCGATGTCGTAACGTTCGCACTGCTCCTTGATCAGGCCCAGGTGATAGGCGGGAATTTCAGGATTCCTCCAGTCCAGCGCCCGGGGAGCCCAGTCGAACCAGTATTGCGTGCGGTCGCCGAGTTGATCCCCAAGGTGCCCGGCATAGAAACGGCTCAACCAATGGGCGCCCTTCCGGTTTCCCGGAACACCCGCGCATTCCGCAAAATGCACGTCGTTGAGACGTTGCGAAATAAAAAATGCCTGCCCCCACCCCCGCACGCGCTCCCGGAATCTCGCGATCACATCTCCCCCATCCAAAATCCACCGCAGGAAAGAGCCCTCCTCCCCCTCCAGAGGGTCTGTGCCGAAATGCTCCTTCCACCACGCGACGTGCTCCGCCATCCCGTAAATCGCGCTGGGATACAGCGGCAAATGACCCGAACCCGCCTGAAGAAAATAGGCGTCCACCCCCAGCCCTCCCGTCTCGTCCACGCTCCGGTCGATCATCGAAACGTCGAAATCTTCCCCCTGATGATGAAACGGACTTTCGCAACTCAGAAGATTGACCAAATCATTGTAATACAGGACGCGGAAAGGGGGATTCATGGGAGAAGACAATGGCAGGGAACAACGATAATATAATTACGTTATAACACGCGCGGCGGCAGTGCAAGGCTTTTTTGCTTTTTTCAAGGCGGTTGGCTTGAAGCCAAGGAGACGGAATATGATTTTTTCCCGGCTGTTTCAGAAATAATCCCCTTCATCGCCTTGCGGGCGCGGTTCTTTCCCCGGAAATCATGGCTTCGAGGCTCTGTCTTTCCCGGATGAGATGGGCGTTCGATCCATCGACCAACACCTCCGGAAGCAGCGGGCGCGAATTGTAGTTCGATGACATCACGAACCCGTAGGCCCCCGCGCTGAGCAGCGCGATCCTGTCTCCGGATGCCAGCGGAGGAAGTTTGCGGTCCTGTGCGAAAAAATCCCCACTTTCGCAGACAGGGCCGACCACATCCATCGGCTCCGGGGGTTGCGCGGACTCCTTCAAGGGCACGATCTCGTGCCAGCCCTCGTAGAGAGCGGGGCGGATGAGGTCGTTCATCCCCGCGTCCACGATCGTGAAGGTCTTGGACGGGGTCTTCTTCACGTATTGCACGGTGGAAAGGAGAACCCCGGCATTGCCGACAAGGAAACGTCCCGGCTCGAAGAGGAGCCTCAGGCCCAGAGGAGCGAGAATTGGCAGGACCGCCGCGGCATAGTCCTCCGGGGTGATCCGCAGCGGGTGGCTGGTGGATTTCCACCACTCCGGATCGCCGCTCGCGAGGGCCGCGTCGTAGACAATTCCCATCCCTCCCCCGATGCTGAAAAATTCGATCCCATGCCGGTCCCTGATCTCCCCGACCAGCGCGACCAGCTTGCGGGCGGCTTCGGCGAACGGCCCCGGCTCCAAAATCTGGGATCCGATATGGGTCTGGATGCCGCGGATTTTGAGGTGCGGCAGCGCCTCGGCCTTCGCGTAGACCTCGACGGCCCGGTCGAGGCCGATGCCAAATTTGTTTTTGCTCTTCCCGGTCGAGATGAATTTGTGCGTGCGCGCGTCGACATCGGGGTTCACGCGGATCGCCACCGGCGCGATGAGGCCGTGGGCCCCCGCGATGCCGTTGATGCGCCCCAGCTCCGCCTCGCTCTCGACATTGAAGCAATACACGCCTTCTTTCAGGGCATATGCAATCTCGTCAGCCGTCTTCCCCACACCCGCGAACGTGCAGCGATCCGCCCGCCCGCCGGCTTTCAAAACGCGGAAAAGTTCCCCGGCGGAAACGATGTCAAACCCGGCCCCCTCCCCCGCCAAAAGGTCCAGGACGGCCAAGTTCGAATTCGCCTTCACCGCAAAACAAACCAGATGGTCAACCGGTTTCAGGGCAAGATCGAGCCGCCGGAAGTTATCCCGGATTGTCCCGGCGGAATAAACATAAGCGGGGGTTCCAAACCGCGCCGCCACTTCCTCCAAGTCCACCCCTTCGCAATGGAAGGCCCCGCCGATATACGAAAACGAATGCACGTCCGAAAAATGCTTGGGGGCGAAGATGATGTCAACCACTCGCGTCTGCCCCAAATCCGCGTAACGCCAACGATGGGAGGGCGAACCTCCGTGTGAGCCCATTTATTACGGCTCAGACGGAGCTTCGCCCTCCCTCACGTTATCGGCATGTCGTCGATCCGTTCCCCTCTCATTTCTTCCCTTACGCGGATTTGGGTCTGCGGCGTCCACCGCCCCCCTGCGTCCAGCCGGGAAAGGCGGGTCCTACAAACTCCTGGCAACCTCCACGAGATGCCCGGCGGTGATTCCGAGTTCCCCCATCGCAATATTTCCGGGGGCGCTCAGGCCGAAGCGATCCACCGCCACGGTGCGCCCGTCGAGCCCGACGAAGCGGAACCAGGGATCCGAGACTCCGGCCTCGATCGAGACGCGCTTGCGGCAGCTTGCGGGCAGGACGGACTCCCGGTATTCCGCGCTCTGGCGCTCGAAGCGCTCGAAGCACGGCATCGAGACGACGCGGGTCCCGGGACCGAGATCGGCGGCCGCCTTGATCGCGTGCTGGAGCTCGCTGCCGGCTGCGAGCAGGATCAGGGCGAGCGGGGCGGTTTCTTTTTTCGCAACGTAGCCGCCGACGAAGACGCCTTCCCGGCGCGATCCCACGGGGATTTCATTCAGGGTCGGAAGGTTCTGGCGCGAGAGCACGAGCATCGTCGGGCCATCGGTTTTCTGGAACGCGGCGGCAAATGCGCCCGCCGTCTCCTCCGGGTCGCCGGGCCGGATGACGTCCAGCCCGGGAATCGCGCGCAGCGCGGCCACCGTCTCCACCGGTTCGTGCGTGGGGCCGTCCTCGCCGACACCGATCGAATCGTGCGTGAAGATGTAGACGACCGGAAGCTTCGAGAGGGCCGCGACCCGGATGGATGGCCGCCCGTAATCGCTGAACACCAGGAACGTCGCGCCGCTCGGACGGAAGATCCCGTCATAGGCGATGCCGTTCATGAGCCCGCACATCGCGTGCTCGCGGATCCCGAAATGCAGGTTCCGGCCCGCGCGGTTCTCGCGGTTGAAATCCCCGCCGTCCTTGATGTAGTTGAGCGTCGAGCCGTGGAGGTCGGCGCTGCCGCTGACCAGGAGCGGCATGGCGCGGGCGACAGGCTGCAGGATCTCGCTGCCCGCTTTCCTGGTCGCGATGTTCGAGGCGGGATCGAACGGCGGGATCACCTTCAGCAAATCCGGGACTCTTCCCGCCACCGCATCGTCGAGTTCCCGGGCGAGATCCGCGTTGGCCACGCGCCAGGCCCCGTATTTTTTCAGCCATTCTTCGTGGGCACTCTTCAGCCCGGCTTTGCGGCAGGCGAAGAAGGCGCGGGTTTCGGGGGAAACAAAAAAGGTTTCCTCCGGGAGCCCGAGGGCCTTTCTGGCCTCGGCGACAAATTTCACGCCAGCCTCCCCGTGGGCCTTGTTCGTGCCGGAAACCTCGGGAATCCCTTTCCCGATCAGGGTTTTTGCGATGATGAGCTGCGGCTTTCCTCCGGTCGCGGATTTCGCCTTGCCGATCGCCCCGGCAATTTCCACGAGATCGTGGCCGTCGATCTCCTGGACATCCCAGCCGTAGGCGCGATACCGCGCGGCGGTGTCCTCGCTCTGGGTGACCGGTGCCATGGCGTCGAGGGTCACATTGTTGGAGTCATAGATCAGGATCAGGTTGTCCAGGCCGAGGTGCGCGGCGAGCGCGCTGGCTTCCTGCGCCACGCCCTCCTGGAGGCATCCGTCGCCGGCAAGGGCAAAGACATGGTGGTCGAAGATCGCGTGTTCGACGGTGTTGAAACGCGCCTCTCTCATCTTCGCGGAAATCGCGTAGCCAACCGCGTTCGAGACCCCCTGCCCGAGCGGACCGGTCGTCGCCTCCACCCCCGCTGTCTCGCCGAACTCCGGATGCCCGGGAGTCAGGCTGTGCAGTTGCCGGAAATTTTTCACTTCCCCGATCGGGAGCGCATACCCGGCGAGATGCAGCCAGCCGTAGAGGAACATGCTGCCGTGGCCGGCGGACAGGATGAACCGGTCGCGGTTCAGCCAGCGCGGCTCGTCGGGATTGTAGCTCAGCGAATGCCCGAAAAGCACGGCTCCCACGTCCGCCGCGCCGAGCGGAAGACCCAGGTGGCCGGATTTGCATTTCGCCACCGCGTCCATCGCCAGGCCCCGCGCATCGCGGGCCGCCAGTTCAAGTGTGGGAGTATCGAGTTTCATATCAGGATTGTGGAACCGGAAGCAAAGCGGTTGCCGACCCAAAAGGAAAACTGAAAATTTTCAAAAAAAATGGGCGGTGCCACCCCCAAGAGGCACCGCCCATTACCCCAAAAAAACTCAGCGATTGCGCGTCCGGCGGCGCAGGACCATCACCGTCGTCAGGCTGAACGCCAGCAGCGCCCACGTCGAAGGCTCGGGGACGACGGAGATGCCGTTGAGGACGATGGCCGATCCGGTGCTCGTAAGAGTCAATGGACCGCTCGGAGTGAAACCGAGCCCGGTGAGGGTGATGTCCGCGTTGGTGAAGATCGTTCCTGCCGTCGTGTAGGTGAATAGAGTGGTCGTGCCGCCATTTTTGTATCCAGGTCCGCTAATCGTCAAATCCCACGCACTGGCCAGACCGAGTGTGCCGCCGGTGACAGCGATCAAATCACCGGCTTCAAAGATTGCCCTCGAGTTGCCAGCGGAAAGACTCAGTCCGTTGGCGAAGGTCAGTGTGTCCGCGCCGCCGCCATCTCCCGCGGAAATGATGCCGCCGCCACTCACCGTCGTGGCACCGCCCACAATGCCCGTGCCGCCGAGAGTGGCACCGTTGGCGACTGTGACCGCGCCAGTTGCCGCGGATGAATCACCTGTAATAAGGAGTGTTCCCGTGCTAACATTGGTAGTTCCTTTATAGGAATTAGCTCCAGAAAAGGTCCAAGTGCCCGCATCAGCCTTTGATAATCCTGAGGCGGTGCCACCTTCTACAATGTCTCCGCTGACAACGCCGTTGCCCGCGCCTCGCACGCTGAAACTCGCAGCGTTCCCGGTCAATGTGACGGTGCCACTCACGGTGAGTAATCCGGAATCGGATTGAAAGCGCGAACCGCTGCCGCTGGTAACCGGATTGATCGATCCGTTCCACTCATTTGTTCCACTGACATTGACCAGTCGTCCGCCGTTCGTGACGGTAAGGGACTCTCCGACAACCGTGATTCCACCTTGGAGTTGGAGGGAACCCGCATTGATGTTTGTCGCTCCAACCGTGCTGCCCAAGGCGTTAGCGTTTTGAATGTTTAACACACCACCCGCAGTGGTTAGGCTTGTGAGTCCATCGTAGCTATTCGCATTGAGAATAGTGAGTGTTCCTGTGCCAGTTTTTGAGATGCCTCCACTGCCGGTGATGGAGCCCGATCCAGCGAATGTCCAGCTTCCATTGTTGGCACCGACGGTGACGGAGGTCGGGCTGACCGTGCCGGTGATCGTGATAGCTTCACCGGTGGCGTTGTCGAACACGGCGGTGTTGCCATCGGTCCACTCAACCGGACCGGGAGTCCAGTTGGCATTTCCGGTGGTGAGAGTCCAGACATTGGTCGGGCCGTTGGTGTCCCATGTCAGGGCGGATGCGGGGTGAAGGGTCGCGAGCAGGGCAGCGGCGGCGACGAGGAGGTGCCAGGAAATGGCGGGGGACCGCGGGGCTGCCTTTTTGATGGTTGTCAATTTCATGGTGGTTGTAGGGGTTATCTGTTTGACACGTGTAAAATTAGCATCGCAATCGGAGAAGTCAAATGGTTTTTTTGTGGGGCGGAAGATTTTTTGTGAGTTTTCCGCCCCATTCCCGCCCCATCTCGATGAGGTTGCGAAAGTGCGTGGTCGGTCTTGGAGATCGCTCTCAAGGGGCACCGCGATGGAACCGCCTGCGGGCTCCAGGGCGCTCTCCGGGCGGGGGAAAACATTTTTTTGCGCCGTAAAAGCCGCTCAAGGCAGCGGGAACCGGGAGGTGAAGGCGGTGACTTTTTTCCGCAGGGCGGCGAGGGCGGCTTCGTCGCCGCGCGATTCGAGCGCGGTGTTGATGAAGTCGGCCACTTCCATCATGTCTTCCTCGCCGAGGCCGCGGGTCGTCATCGCGGGGGTTCCGATCCGGATGCCGCCGGTTTTGGTGATCGGTTCGGTGTCGAACGGGATCGCATTTTTGTTCACGGTGATCGCGGCCTTGTCCAGCGTCGTCTGGGCCTCGACGCCATGAATGCCCTTCGGGCGCAGGTCCACGAGCATCACGTGGTTGTCCGTTCCGCCGGAGACGATCCGGAAGCCAAGCATCGAGAGCCTCGCCGCGAGGGCTTTGGCGTTGCTGACCACCTGCCGCGCATACCCCTGGAATTCCGGTTTCAGCGCCTCGTGCAGGCAGACCGCTTTCGCGGCGATCACGTGCATGAGCGGGCCTCCCTGGATGCCCGGGAAGATGTTCGAATCCACCTTCTTCGCGAATTCCTCGCGGCACATCACGAGCCCGGCCCGTGGGCCGCGCAGGCTCTTGTGCGTGGTGGTGGTGACAAAATGCGCGTGCGGGACCGGTGACGGGTGCGCCCCGCCGGCCACGAGGCCCGCGATATGGGCCATGTCCACGAAAAGGTAGGCACCCACGGAATCCGCGATCTCCCTCATGCGGGGAAAATCGATGGTCCTCGGGTAGGCGGACGCGCCCGCCGTGATCATCTTCGGCTTCACCTCCTGCGCCTGGCGTTGCAGGGCGTCGTAGTCGATGGTTTCGGTCTCCCGTCCGACCCCGTAGTGGTGAACTTCGTAGAGTTTGCCCGAGAAGTTCGCCTTGTGTCCGTGGGTCAGATGCCCGCCGTGCGCGAGGTCCATCGTGAGAATGCGGTCGCCGGGCTGGAGGACGCTGAAATAGACCGCCATGTTCGCCTGGCTGCCGCTGTGGGCCTGGACGTTCGCGTGGTCGGCCCCGAAAAGCTCCTTCGCGCGCGCGATGGCGAGTGCCTCGACCGCATCCACGAATTCGCAGCCCCCATACCAACGGCGGCCCGGGTAGCCTTCCGCGTATTTGTTCGTGAGGCACGACCCCTGGGCCTGCATCACGGCCCGGCTGGTGAAATTTTCGGATGCGATCAGCTCGATGTGCTCGAACTGGCGCTCGTGCTCGCGGGCGATGGCTTCGGCGATTTGGGGGTCGGCGGCGGCGAGAGCCGCGAGGTCGTTGGCGGATTCGGTGGTGGTCATGGGTGATGCGTTGATTTTTTTCAAAATGGCTGGCAGGGCGCGGGCGATGGTCTCCCGGCATTTTTCGTAAACCGCCCGGCCTTGCCCGATGGGATCCGGGACATCCGGGCCTCCCGGCTCGTCCCCCCGCAGGAGCGCCACTTTGCCCGAGGCTTCCGGGTAAAACAAGTCGAGCAGGTGCCGGTGGTCGCGCGTCATCACGAAGATGTGCGTGGCGCGCGCCAGGACCTCCTCGGTCACCGGCTGGCTCCGGAGCTTCGAGATGTCGACTTCCCTTTCCGCCAGCACGCGGACGGCGTCGGTGCTCGGGGGCTGCCCGCTCGCCGCGCTCAGTCCTGCGGATTCCGCCGTGATGCCCTTCAGGCCCGCCGTCAATTTCCGGAACAGTCCCTCTGCCATCGGACTCCGGCAGATATTGCCGGTGCAGACAAACAGGACATGTCGGCGTGGTGCGCTCATCTTCGGAAACGCCACACACTAAAGCCCCCGCGCCCCAAGTCAACCGCATGCATTTTCCAACGACCGGCCAGATTCAGACATCCTGACGCGCGGGGAAATCGCCTGAGACGATGACTGCTGGGGCGGGAACTCTCCGCCGCGCTCCGGTTGCACACATTTGCAAAAGCCTCGCTCCCTTATGGGCTTGAAAGCCGGGACGGAGCTCCTGCCCAAGCCGGGGGCAAAGGACCCGGAAGGGCTCCCGATGCCTCGCCCGCGAGCGAGGGCAAAGCCTGGCGGAAGGAGACAAAACGGGGGGCCCATCCCGTCGCACGCATTTTGGCATTGGAGACGCGCTTGCTCGTCCATCCCCGCTTGCGGTCCGGGGCGCGGGGACCTTCGGGAGGGAGCGGCTTTTTGAAAAAGCCGGAGATCCACCCGTAAATCTCCCGCTGGGTGGCCGGCGTGTCATCACAGACATTGTAGATACCGGGCAGGGTGGCGGGATCGGCCAGCGAGGCCAGTGCCCGGGCGGCATCATCGCGGTGGATCTGGTTGACCCAGCGGGAGCCGCCCGCCTCAAGAACCGCGCTGCCTTCGAGAAATTTCCGCAGGTGCGCGGCGCGGCCGGGCCCGTAGATTCCCGCGAGCCGGGCCACGACCCCCCCCGCGCGCAGGGCCAGCGTTTCCGCGTCGAGCAGGATCTGGCCGGTCTCGCGCGAGGGCCGGGCCGGAGATCGCTCGTCGACCCATTCCCCGGTCTCCTGCGAGTAGACCGAGGTGCTGCCGACGAAGATCGCGCGGCGCGGCGCAAAGAATTCGAGCAGGTTGGAAAGCCCGTCGCGGTAGACCGCGCGATATGCCCCGGCAGCCCCGCGGCCCGAGCTTGCGCAGTGGATCAGAAGATCCGGGTTTCTCCAATACGTTGGGACTCCGGCGAGCGATCCGGCGATGTCCGCAACCCGGATCTCAAACCGCCTGCCGACGAGCCGGGCGGCGGTTTTTTGAGTGGCGCACAGCCCCAGCACCTCCGGGCCGGAGCCCGAAAACAAAGAGGCTGCGGCCTCCCCGAGGAAGCCGCAGCCGGCGATAACCACCCGCGATGGGTCCAAAATCAGGACACGGGGTTGAAATTAAAGCGGATTTTCATCTTCGCGCGCTTGGCATTGTTTTTCGCCTTGCGGCGCGAGCGTTGCGTCGGGGTCTCGAAAGCGCGCAAACGGCGCACCTCATCCATCAGCCCCTCGGCATCAAGCTTCGACTTGAGCCGCTTCAAAGCGCGATCAATTGGCTCTCCTTTTCGAACGATTACTTCCGGCATAAATTCACCTACTTTCAAAAAAATGGAACCGCAGGCTAGCCTTGCCCCCCCCCCGCGTCAATGAGGAATCCAACGACCCCAAATCCGCGTCACGTCACGCCAACAATGGGAGGGCGAACCTCCGCGTGAGCCCATTAATTACGGCTCAGACGGAGCTTCGCCCTCCCAGGACGGAGCTTCACCCTCCCTCGCGTTATCGGATTTGGGCAACGACAGGGCGGTTTCCATTGCGGGCACAACGACTTTTTCACCAGAAATTCCTCAAACCCCGAGGGATTTCCGGTATGCTCTCGTTTCAGAAGACATGAAAGCGCCTGATTTTGACGGTTTGCTCGCGGAATATTGCCGGACCTCCGTGCCGGCACTTCCCAGTTCGTTTTCGGCGAACGTCCTTCGTGAAATCAGGCTGAGGGGCGCAGAAATCAAAAAGGAATCCGGCTGGGTTGCCTCGATGTTCTCGTGTTTGAGCCCCGGCATGGTCGCCGCAAGTTTGAGTGTCGCGCTTGTCGTGGGGGTGTTTGCCCCCGGGCTCGCCCGGGGAAGCGACGCCAGCATGGCGGCAAACGGCCTGGGTTTGAATGCGTTTTCCACATCGAAAATGCCTTCCGGGCTGCTCAGATGAAAAAGCCGGTCACCGCCTCCTTGTTCTTGCTGCTGGTTTTTGCGGTTGCGGCAGCCGGGGCCTGCCTTTCCAGCGTGTTGTGCCGGAACAAGCCCCCATCGCATCAGGATGCTCATGACTGGGTCCATGCCCGGTTGAGGCTGTCTTCACGGCAGGATGCCGAACTCGAAATCCTCGAGGCGCGCTACCGCGAAAAACGCGAAGGTTATGAACGAGAGCTCTCCCGGGCGAACAAGGAGCTTGCCCGGGCAATTCGCTCGGATGGAAAGGACTCCGAACCTGTCAATGCCGCCATCGGAAAGATTCATTCCAACATGGGGGAATTGCAGATGCTCACCATCGGGCACGTTTTCGAGATGAAGGAAGTGCTGAGTCCCGAACAGTATAAAAAATTGCTCAATTTTACAGCCGATGCGCTGGACAACATCGACAGCCGGCATGGAGGGGAATGACGGCGACGACGACTGGGCTCTCGCGCAACTGGCCGCCCGCGGGGACCAGGAGGCATATGCAGTCCTGATCGGACGCTATCAAGGGCCGGTTCACGGTTTTGTTTTTCGCTCGGTTGGCAATGTGGAGACCGCCGAGGATCTGACCCAGGAGGTCTTCGTCAAAGCCTGGTTTGCACTCGCTCGTGTTCAGGAGCGCGCCAGGTTTTCAACCTGGCTCTTTCAAATTGCGGCCAACCTCTGCCGCGATCATGCCAAGTCGAAGGCCACCCGTCAGGCCCGCAGGATGAACTCCCTGGTTCGGGAGAGGGAGGATGGAAGCACGGAGGAACGGGATTTCAAACATCCCGGACTGTCTCCCGACAACCAGGCCCAGATGAATGAGACGATGGCGGTCCTCGATCGTGCCATTGCCGATCTGCCGCTCAAACTTCGCGAAGTTTTCATCCTCGGCACCATCGACCTGCTTCCCCACAAGGAAATCTCGTCCATCCTCGGCATTTCGCCCAAGGCGGTTGAGGTGCGGATCTACCGGGCGAGAAAAACCCTGACCGAGCGGCTTGCCAACGAGGGAATTGTTGCCTTGTGAGCCGATAAAACCCCGACCAACAACAACGCGTCCCGCTGTTTTTTCGCCGGGATTCCATTGTTTGTTTTTGCGGCCAACTTTTTTGAAAAAAATCCTTGTCGACCGGAATTTCGTTTTATATGAGATTGCGTCTCACAAGCAATATTCTGATATGAAATACCAAATTCTGATAAAATACATTACACTACTCATTGGCGGGCTGTTTGTTACAATCAAAGTTGAAGGTGGCGAGCGGCGCTTCACTTACGTTTACGAGGCCGTAACGGCAGCGAAAGGCGAGATTGAGTTGGAGAACTGGGTCACATGGAAGACCCAGCGCGAAGGGGGAGGACGCGGCAACGAATTCGATTTCCGCCACGAGATCGAGTTCGGCCTGACGGACCGGTTGCAGTTGGGCATCTATGTGGCCGACTGGAAAGTCTTGGACAAGGTTGCGGGAGGGGAGGACGGGGCGCAGGCGATCTACCAGGACACGGCGGTGGAACTTATCTGCAATCTGACCAATCCGGTCACGGACATCATCGGTTCGGCGGTCTATGCGGAACTGAAGCTGGGGGACCAAAAACTGGAGTTGGAAGGAAAGCTCATCCTCCAGAAGAACTTCGGGCCGATCGTCGTTGCCTACAACGCAACCCTGGAAGCCGAATGGGAAGGCGAGCGGTTCGGGTATTTCAACGAACGCAAGGGGACGTTCGAGCAAACCCTCGGTGCCAGCTACCAGTTCTCGCCGAACTTTCTGCTCGGAGGAGAATTTCTGCACGAAATCGATTTTTCCGATTGGGCGGAAGCCGGGGATTCCGTCGTTTACGCCGGGCCGAATGCGTCGTTTCGCCACGACCGCTTTTATGTCACGACCACGGCTCTTGTCCAGGCGACCGGAATTTCCGGGGAGCCGGATTTCCAGCTTCGGACGATTTTTGGATTCCACTTTTAAGGGGGGGGCCGCATGACAAAGCATCGGAAAATTGTTTTTGCCTGGCTTCTTGCGGTCGGCCTCGCGGGTTGCGAGTCCATGAAATCCGGTGCGCCCGCCGTCAATCCGGAAATGGCGCAGGTGGCGGCGGCGAACGGCGAACCCGTCGAGACGCTCGCCATCGGCCGACGCCTTCTCGCCACCCGCTGCACGAGTTGTCACTCTCTGGAGCCCATCTCGAAATACACTTCTGCGCAATGGCGGGCCAACGTCCTTCGGATGGCAGGTCGGGCGCGGCTCAATGACGCGGAGACCAGACAGGTCACCGCCTACATTGTGGCCGCCCGCGAGAGCCTGTGAGCCGGGAGTGAAATGCGTTTCATCGTCTCTTTTTAGAACCGCACCGAAAAGCCAGCAAACGGATTGAAATCCTCGGCGGCTTCCGTGACCCCGAAGTTGATGCCGACGTCGAACAGGATGTCGTCCGTGAACGCGTAAGTCAGCCCGACATCGAGCGTGATGATCGGATCCCTGCCGGTATCCGGCAGCGAGGTGTAGCACTCGGCATATCCGGCGAGGTTGCCGACGATGTCGCGGGAGAACGTGATCGAGTTGACGAAATTCACCCCGCAGCCGTTTCCGTCGCTCGCCACAAAATCCACCTCCGTCATCACTCCCATCCCGAAGCCGCACGGCAATTCCATGGCGAGCGGAACAATGATGCCTCCCTCGACCCTTTTGTTGCCGAACCCGTTGGTGTTCGTGGGCCAGTTGATGTAGGGCATCACGGCAAGAGCCGTCGTGCCGCCATCATTGCCCCACAGATTGACTTTCAGCCGCATCTGGGTGTCGCCATATCCGGATTTCCTCGTGGCCGCTCCGTCGCTGCGCACGCGCTCGTAGAGATAATTCTCCGCCACGACCTGAAAGTCCGCATTGTTGGTCAGCCCCGCCTTGATGTTGACATTCCCGGCATTGATCCCAAACACGTTTTCGCCGTCCGCATTCCGGGTATCGATGCCAAATTGAACGAGCGTGGCCTCGATTTGAAAATGCCCGGCATCCACCGTATAGGCACTTTCCGTCTTGTCCGGCCGGTCGGTGCTCATCTCGCGCATCAAGGAACGCGGGGTCGGGTTGAAGAGGTTGTATTGCCACTTGTCCGTCGCAGGAACGGGGGCCGAAATTGGAGGTGGCGTTTGTTGTGTATGCGGTTCCTTGGCATCAGCCGCCGCGATTGCCAGCCCGGCAAGAGAGCAAAGGAGTGAAATGGGGTTGATGGGGGGCTTCGAAATCATGGTTTGAATGGGTTGTGCTCTCCGTCCGAAATGTAGTTCTTGCTACAATCAGAAGCAATGGCTACCCAATCCCGCCGGGGCCTGTCAACCGTCATCTGTCGTGGGACATGCCCCGGGGGTGATCAATAAGTGGGTGAAGCAGGGGGAACGGACAGTTCAAGGAAGTTCTGTTGTGAGCGGGGGATTCGGCAAGGCAGGAGCGCTCGTCTTCGATCCGCGCTCGAAGACATTGTAAAGGGTTGGCAGCATGAACAATGTCAGCAGAGTGGAACTGATGAGCCCACCGATGACGACTGCGGCGAGCGGTTTCTGAATTTCGCTGCCCGGGCCGGTTGCGAACAACATTGGCACGAGGCCCAGTGCGGCCACGCTCGCGGTGATGAGCACGGGGCGCAGCCGAAGGACAGCTCCCTTGATGACGGCCAACTCCACGGCGATTCCCTCGCGCCGCAATTCGTTGAAGTAACTCACCATCACCACCCCGTTGAGCACGGCCACGCCGAAAAGCGCGATGAATCCGACGCTGGCACTGACGCTCATGTTGAATTGGCCGATCAGCAGGGCAAGGATGCCGCCGATGAGCGCGAACGGAATGTTCAAGATGATGAGGATCGCCTGCTTCACGGAGTTGAACGAACCGAAGAGGAGGAGGAAAATCGCGGCGATGGTAATGGGAATGACGATACTGAACCTCTTCATCGCGCGTTGCTGATTCTCGGACTGTCCGCCCCATGTGATGAAATATCCGGGCGGCAGCTTCACAGCGGCATCAATCTTCTGCTGAGCCTCCTTCACAAAACTCCCGATGTCGCGGTCGGTGACGTTGCACTCGACCACGATACGCCGTTGGGCCATCTCGCGGCTGATTTGCGCCGGGCCTTCCGTGACATAAACACGGGCCAACTGGCCCAGCGGAATCAGAGCTCCCTGCGGGGAGGCAATGAGGATTTCGCTGATGGATGAAACATCGTTTCGTGCCGCTTCGGGGAAACGCACCGCGAGTCCGAAGACCTTTTGGCCCTCATAGACCCGGGTGGCTTCCCTGCCGCCGATCGCTGTCTCCACAACATCCTGGACGTCCGCGACGTTGATGCCGTAACGCGCGAGCTTGTCGCGGTCGATTTCGATTTGCAGGTAAGCGAGTCCGCTGACTTTTTCAACATTGATGTCGGCCGCCCCCGGCACTTTCGCCAGCACGCGGGCGACGGCCTCGCCCTTGTCTTTCAGCACGTCCAAGTCGTCGCCGAATATCTTGATTCCAATGGAAGATTTCACTCCGCTGACGAGTTCATCCACGCGAAGCGCAATTGGTTGCGAAAAGCTGGATGCGACCCCCGGAAGCTTCGACATGGCCTCGCGCATTTTGTCCACCAGTTCGTCCTTGGTTTTGGCCGTCGTCCACTCCTCGCGCGGTTTGAGGGTCACGATGACATCGCTGATCTCCACGCCCATCGGATCGGAGGCAATGTCTGCCCGGCCGGTTTTGGAAACCACGTCAATCACTTCGGGAAACTTTTTGAGAATGCGCTCGGCGCGCCCCTGCAAGTCGAGCGATTGCGGGAGCGAGATGCTGGGAATGCGAAAGGTTTGCAGCCCCACGCAACCCTCGTCCAGCGTTGGAATGAACTCCGTGCCGATGCGCGGCACAAGCGCGAATGCGCCTATGAGGGCAAGCACTGCCGGCACGATCACGATCCACGGTCTGCGCACGCACGGTTCGAGCAGCACGAGGTAGGCTTGTTTCAGCCAACGGATGTGAATGGGATCCTGTTGATGCGGGATCTGCTTCAAGACAATGGTGCACAGCATCGGCACAAACGTCAGCGAGAGAATCAGGGAACCGAGCAGCGCGAAGGAAATCGTGAATGCGAGCGGACTGAACATTTTTCCCTCGAACCCTTCCAGCGTGAAGAGCGGCAGAAACACGAGGATGATAATAAATATTCCGAAGACGATCGGGCGGCCGACCTCCTTGGCGGCGTAAAGCACGGTCTCAACTTTTTCGGCATGCTCGTGGCGCACCTCATCGGATTTCTCGGTCAGATGCCGGTGGATATTTTCCACCATCACCACGGCACCGTCCACCATCATGCCGATGCCGATTGCCAGGCCACCGAGGGACATGAGATTGGCCGAGAGGCCATACCAGCGCATCATAATGAATGCGAAAAGTGCCGCCAGCGGGAGAACCAGCGTCACAATTATGGCGCTCCGCACGTCGGCGAGCAGCACGATGAGAATGATGAGCACAAAGATTGAGCCCTCCAGCAAAGCCTTCGTGACGGTATGGATGGCCTTCATCACAAGGTCGGTTCGGTCGTAAAACGGCACCAACTCGACGCCCGGCGGCAGTGCCTTTCGGATTTCCGGCAACTTTTCCTTCACCGCGTTGACGACATCCCGCCCGCTTGCTCCCTTGAGCATGAGAACGATCCCCGCCACGGCTTCGCCTTCTCCATTGGCGGTGACCGCTCCCTGTCGCAGTTCCGCGCCGATGACCACATCCGCCACATCGCGCACATAAATGGGCACATGCTCCTGGATCGCCACGATGATGTTTTCGATGTCTTTGATGTCTTTCACCTGCCCGAGCCCACGAACAATGAATTGCTCGGAGTCGTGGTCGATGAAATTTCCACTGGCATTGGAGTTGTTCTTTTCCAAGGATTCAAAAACCTGCTGCAAAGTAATGCCGTAGGAGGTCAGACGGTCGGGTTTGATGAGCACCTGGTATTGCTTCACCAATCCGCCAAATGAATTGACATCCGTGACGCCGGGCACGGTGCGCAGAATCGGGCGCACGATATACTGCTGGATTGTGCGCAGTTCCGTTGCGTCGTATTTCTTGTCCTTGCTGACGAGGGTATATTGAAAAATTTCGCCCAGACCCGTGCTGATCGGGCCGAGTTGCACTTCGACTCCAGCAGGCAATTTGTCCCGCGCCCCCTGCAACCGCTCGAAGACGAGTTGCCGGGCGAAGTAATCGTTCACGTCATCTTCAAAAACTACGGTGATAAGGCTCAGGCCGATTTTAGAAACCGAGCGCACCTCTGTCAGCTTCGGCAGTCCGGCCAGCTCCACCTCAATCGGGCGTGTGACCAGTTTTTCCATGTCCGGAGGAGACATTCCCCCTGCGGTGGCGAGCACCTGCACCTGCACATTTGTCACATCAGGGAAGGCGTCAATGGGAATTTGTTTGACGGCGAGCACGCCGAAACCGGCGAAGATGACCGTTGCGAGGAGGACCAGCAACCGCTGCCGGACAGAAAAGGTGAGAATGGCGTTGATCATTTTCTATTCCTCCCCGAGTTCCCCTTTGAGCAGTTCGGATTTGAGGATGAAGCTCCCTTCGCTCACGATTTGCTCTCCGGGTTTGATCCCTTCGAGAACCTGAACCCATCCGTGTTGCTCCTTGCCGAGCTTGACAATTCGCTTTTCGAATTTGTTGTCCCCAAGCGCGATGAAAATCGCCTGCTGGTCTCCATCGCTCTGCAATGTCGTGTCGGGAATGACAATCACATCCTTCATGATGGTGGTCGTAATTTCCACATCGGCGAACATTCCAGGTTTCAGCTTGCCGTCCTTGTTGGCGGTCTCGATGCGGACTTCGAGTGTGCGGGAAGCCGACTCGATTTGGTTGCCCAGCCGAACGACTTTGCCATGAAACTCTTCGTCGGGATACGCCAGCACCCGGAACGTGACATCTTGACCGACCTTCACGGCGGCAATGTCCCGCTCTTTGATTTCCGCGATGACCCACAAATCCGTGGCATCGCTGATATTGTAGATGTCGCTCGTCTTGTCGACGAGTTCACCGATGGCCGCACCGCGCGAGATAATCACGCCGCCAATCGGCGCTTTGATTTCCAGCGGCTTGCCCAGCAGCTCCGGGGTCTGCACAAGGGCGAGAACATCACCGGCCTGCACCCGGTCATTGATGTCGAAATTCAGTTTGATCAGCCGTCCTTCAAGCGTGCTGGCAACCTTCGCGGTCTTGTTCATGTTTTCGCTCATGCGTCCCGCCGCATTCAACGTGGTCTCAAGACTTCCAAGAACCACCGGGGTTGTTTTGATTTCGACGTGTTCGAGATTCTGTTTGGTGAGCGTGACGATATTTTCTTTGTGGGCAGCCTCGGTTGCGGGAGCTTCCTCGGAAGCGGGTTTTTCGCAACCCGTCACGAAGGTGACGGCAAAAAGGGTGATCAACAGGCAAGGGGTTTTTTTCATGATTATTTGCGTAAGATTCAAGGTTTGAGTTCCAAGGGGACACCGACTGCGGATTCGAGTTCCGCGCGGCTTTCGGCCACCCGGCCAAGGGTTTCGTAGTAACTGGTGAGCGTGTCAAAATAGGTCCGCTTGGCGTCGAGATAGATGATGAGCGTGGTGGCGCTCTGTGCGTAGCTCTCCTCCGCCTGCCGGACAAAGTCGCGCATTTTGGAGAGGAATGCCGGGGAATAGAGCGCAAGCTGGTCTCCCGCCACAGCGAGGTTTGAGGCTGCTCCGGTGACCTCTCCTCCGATTTCGAGCCGGAGACGTTGGATTTCTGCCAGATTCCGCTTTTGCTGAGCGCTTGCGGTGTGGATTCCGCCTTTGTTTCGGTCCCAGAACGGCAGCGTCGCGCTCGCGCTGATGGAAGCAATTTGCTCGTCCTTGTAATATTCAAAGTTTGGGCCGACGGCGAAATCGGGCAGGTATTCCATGCGGGCACGCTTCAAACTCAGGCCGGATTTCTCCGCTTCAATTTCCAGTGCCTGTAAAGCAGGGTTTCTCGCCAATGCCAGAGCGATGAAGTCCCGTGTGCTACCCTTCGGATTGAGATTGTCGAGCAATCCAGACAAAGTCAGCGGAGAGGAAGGAGAACGGGCCATCAAGGTATTCAGCACAATGCGTGAAGCTGCAACTCTCCCCTCGGCTTCCCGAAGTGCTGATTGCGCGGTGATGAGATCCGCCTGACTTTTCAGAGACTCGAAGTCCCCCGCATAGCCACTCTCGGCGCGTTTTTTTGCAGATTCAACAAACACCTTCGCCGATGCGACCTGTTCTGTTCGGGCTTCAATGATTTTCTGAGCGGCAAGCATCTCGTAAAATGCCCGCCTGACTTTTGCCGCCATTTGAAACCGGAAAGCCTCGATGGCCAGTGCCCGCAATTTCACGTCGGATTGCGCAATGGCGACTTCCAGCGTGCGCTTGCCGGGGAATTTGAATGGTTGGCTCAGGGAAATCACCCCGTTGAATGCCGTGACAAACGATGTGTCCTCCAGCGCCCGCCGCACACCCGGCTCAACAGTGATTTCTGGATTCGCCCAGGTTTTTGCCGTGGTGACTTCCCCTGTGGCCGAGACGGCTGCCGCCTCCAGCGCCAGCATTTCGGGATGATTTGCACGGGCTGTCGAAATGGCCTCGGGCAACGTGAATCTTGTCTTGTTGTCGTCGCTCGGAGTCTGTGCGGAGGCGCTGCCTCCTGACAACGACGACGCTTTGCTTCCTTGGGCGAGGAGCGGAGCGGCAGTGGCAAGCCACAGCACACACGCCAGTGCATGTTTTATATTCGTCATTTGAAAAACTTCCGAGGCGCTGATGGTTGGCCTGATCAGGAGATGTGTCCGCCCAAGTGGTAGCGGACAACGATCTTCGTTGCTTTCCAGGCCTCGCTGGTCGAAAAACTCGCCACGTAGCTGATTCGGCCCGATTGGCCGCCGGCAGTGCGTGGATGAGGTGGATCGATGTCGTCTTGTTTTTCGGCAATCACCCGCCCCGCATCGTCGATGAGCTGCACATCGACGTGGGCGGCATAGGGAATGTGTCTGCCAAACGATTTTCGGATGCTTCCTGAGACATAAAGCCGGTCCGAAGATTCATACGCATGCGTGCCGGAGACTTCTCCTCCGGTCGAGCCGATCGTTTCGATGGGTAGTGCTGAGTCAGTCGTCCGGAAAAGCGAGCCCACAGAGGAGCAGGCTGTCACCGTAACCAGCGCTGTCAGAGAGCAGGCAATTTTTGTGATGCGGAAAATCCGCGTGAGAAAGGAGTTTGGATGAGATGTTTTCATGGTTGTTCTGCTGAGTGGTCGGTGGCATCAGGCCAACGCGAGTTGTGTGAGCGGATTCGAGCGACGAAGCGGTCGAAACTGGGGTGGAAACCCCGGATCAAAATGCATCCCGGACGCACCGCGCCCGCGATCTATCAGGACAACTGAGGAGGGTGATCAATCTCCCTGCATGGCCCAGCTCCCCAAGTCTCGTTCCGGACGGCGAGTGAACTCGAAGGTGATGTCATGAAAAGAAATTCGGCATGATCGATTATCGTCACGCCGATGCACGCGTGGGCGTGACAGCAGTGCCCGATGGGGCAGTCCTGCCGGTCAGGACAAGACGACGACTGCTTTTCTGCCGCTTGCGCCTTGTCGCACTTCATGTCCACGCAGGCATGGAGAACCTGTCCGCCAGCCATCAGAAAAATGGCCAGGGTGCAAACAACCCAGATTTGCCTTCGCAAGAAACCCATCGCGGGGATAGGTCGCCGATACGTGAAGGATTGTCAACCCAGATCATCAGGAGTTGTAACAGCCCCCGGCTTTATGCGATCAGTGCGATCCATCCGATTGCGGCGCACCTGACAGCGCTTTTCGAGTTTTGACGTAACTCGGCAGGCGCTGCTCCAGACCGGCTGGCACAAATAATGCTGATCGTGTCTTGTGTCCTCTCTCTCGCTCCTCCGGTTGCTCGTGACCATTGGCTTTCTTGCATCGCTGCAAGCAGGCGCGGGGACGCTTGCGGAAATCCCGTTGCAGCCCCGCGATGGCTTTCTCTGGTTGAAAGTCCATGTGGCCGGGCACGGCGATCCTCTCAACTTCATTCTCGACTCCGGGGCAGCCTCCAGTGTCTTGGATATCAACGTCGCCAAACAACTGAAAGTGAAGCTCGGTCGGTTTGTGTCTGTTCAGGGTGTATTCTCGCAAACGACCGGCCGACGGATCGCGAAATTTTCCGCGCAGACCGCCGGGCTCACGGTGCCCGAGCGGATCATCGCGTTTGATTTGCGGGCCATCGGCGCAACCTGTCATCAGCGGGTTGATGGATTGCTTGGCGCGGATTTTTTCCAAGGCCGCGTTGTCCAGATCGACTACCAGGCAATGACCGTGAGGATTCTGAACCGCGCGGAGCCGGATGCCAACTGCACCGCATTGCCCATGAGGATGAGCAATGGCACGTTCTGCATTCCGGTAACGGTTTCGGAAAGCCGTTCGCAGTGGATGCGGGTGGACACGGGATGCGATTCCGCGCTGGAGTGGGTTGCCCACCGTTCTGGAAAGGAGAAATTCTCCGGCAGTTCGATTGGTCTCACGGGCGGGGCCGCAGGCACCGTGCTCAAGGAGATCCGATTGGGCAAGCGGACGCTGACGCAGGTCAAAACCGGTCTGCACGGGCAACAAATGTTTCCCGGTGAGGACGGCTTGCTGGGAAACCGGCTTCTTGCCGGGTTTCGTGTCACGTTTGACGTGCCGCGTGGCCTCCTCTTTTTGGAAGACCGGTAATTTTTCCACTTTTTCCGAGGGATTTTCCTCTGTCCCGCGTTTCACCTCTTGAGCCCGATCGGTTCCCCCGAACCGGCTCAAAGAAACCAACAACAGAAAAAAATATGAATCCCTTGATCAAATCCCTTGGTGTGGTGGCCCTTGGCGGAATCTTCGCTGGCTCGGCGGTTGCCGGACCGGGCGACGCCTATTCCTACTACAGTCCCCAGACGGCGCAGAATACCGGACAGGTCCAAGTTGCCCTCTTCCGGGCGTCTGCCAACAAGCAGGCAAACGTGGAAACCAAAATCGTTCCCGGTGCCAACCAGAAGTCCGGTGCGCTGACGACCGTCCAAGCGACAAGCCGCGCGGTTTCCAAGTAGTCACCGGCAACACAAAAAGCAGAAGGAGCGAAGCCCGCAAGCTTCGCTCTTTTTTGGTGCGCCCGGCGCAGAAACACACGGAATGTGGAGAGGCTCCTCGTGGTTTTCTGGGGGGGCCGTATTTACCGGAAAAACTCTCCCTCAAGAAGGGATTGTTGCAACTCGAGAAGAAGGATCAGAGCCCCTTGCTGATGGAGCCGCAGGTCAACATGTCGGCACCGAAATAGGGGTTGGCGATTTTCTCGCCGACCTGAATCCAAGCCGCTCCAGCCATCGGGCAGGTCGCCGCGAAATATTTCCCCGTTTTTTCCTTCTGTGCGGAAAGCGCCTTGATGAGCGTGACGCTGAGAGGTTTGAAGGCGGCCCTGGCGGACTGGAGGTCGCCTGCTTTGGCAAGGGCTGCCGCCTGTGAGGCAAGTCCATCCGGAAAAACTCCCGGATGGGATTTGGCGGATTCGGCGATGGCTGACGCGGCTTCCGGAATGCCTTTGAGGGAATCGGACGCCAAGGCGGTTTGGATTTTGATGTATTGGTCGAGGGCGGACTGCAACGGGGAGGGCAGTGCGTGGGCCGGGCTTCCGCTCTCCGCCGCCTCGGGTGGACGGCCCGTGTCCGCCGAGACCGGGGCAGTGGAAGAGAGGGCGAGGAGCGCCACAGTTGCGGTGATGAGTGTTTTCATGGTTCTGAGGGTTCAACGAGAACCTTGCCGGTTTCCCTCAGGAATTGCTCCTTTTGATCGCCCGCGATCTCCAGACAAAGAAAATCGCCGGGTAAACGAGGAGCTCCATGAGCGTGGAGGTGATCACGCCGCCGACCATCGGGGTGGCGATGCGTTTCATCACGTCGGCCCCCGCTCCGTGGCTCCACAAGATGGGCATGAGGCCGGCGATGATGACGCAGGCGGTCATGGCCTTCGGACGCACGCGTTTCACGGCACCATGGTAGATGGCGTCGCGGAGGTCTTCGGAATTCCGCATGGCACCCTTTTTCTTCCAGTCCTCGTAGGCAAGGTCGAGGTAGAGGAGCATGACGACTCCGGTTTCCGCGTCGAGCCCCGCAAGCGCGATGATTCCGACCCACACGGCGACGCTGAGGTTGTAGCCGAGAAGATAGATCGCCCAAAATGCGCCGACGAGCGAGAAGGGAACCGCCAGCAGCACGATTGCCGTTTTGATCGCGGACTGGGTGTTCAGGTAAATGATCAGGAGGATCAGGAGGAGAGTGGCCGGAATCACCAGCATGAGGCGCTGTTGCGCCCGCAGCATGTATTCGTATTGGCCGCTCCAGAGAATGTTGTAGCCGTTTGGCAGGGAAACTTTCCCGGCGCTCACGGCTTCATCCACCGCACGTTGGGCCATCTGAACGTAGGTGCCGATGTCCACGCCCTTCACATCGACGTAAATCCAGGCGTTCGGAACGGCCTTTTCGCTTTTGATGCCCATGGGAGCGCGAACGACTTTCAGGTCGGCAAGCTGGCCGAGCGGGATCTGGGCCCCCGTGGGAGTGGGGATGATGATTTCCTTGAGGGCTTCCAAATTTTCCCGGAAATCGCGGTCGTAGCGCAGGGTGATCGCATAGCGCTCGAGGCCTTCCACGGTGGTGGTCAGCGCCATGCCCCCGAGGGCCACCTCGAGGACTTCCTGCACGTCGCCAATGTTCAAACCGTAGCGGGCGATTTCGTCCCGGCGGATGTTGAATTCGATGTAGTTCCCGCCCATGACCCGCTCTGCAAAGACGCTGGATGTGCCCGGCACGTTGCGGACCACGGCTTCGATCTCGGAGGCAATGCGCTCCAATTCGGCAAGGTTCGGACCCGCCACCTTGATCCCGACCGGCGTCTTGATGCCCGTCGCCAGCATGTCGATGCGGGTTTTGATCGGCATCGTCCAGGCATTGGTCAGTCCCGGAATCTGAATCGCCGCGTTCAGGGCCTCGACCAACTCGTCCACCGTGCGCCGCCGGTGGGCGATGACCTTCCCGGACGGGTCCCGAATATCGACCACCGGCCAATCCTTTTCATCCTTGAGCATGACGGTGGTCTCGATCATGTCGAATGGTGCGGGATCGGTGGCTGTCTCGGCCCGGCCGATCTTTCCGAAAGCATGATGGACCTCCGGGAAGCTTTTGATGATCCTGTCCGTGACCTGGATGATCTCCCGCGCCTTCGTTGGGGAGATGCCCGGAAATGTTGTCGGCATGTAGAGGAGGTCGCCCTCGTAAAGCGGCGGCATGAACTCGGAGCCGATGTGCTGGAAGGGAAACGCCTTGCCGATGCCCGCCGCGACATTTCGCAGCGAGCCCTCCGGGAGTCGCGATGTCACCAGAAAGTCCCAGGGCACAAACACACAGACCACGGTTGCGAGCGCCACGCCGATGACCTGCCAACGGAACCGGATCACGAAGTCGATGCACGGGTGGTAGAGCCAGATCAGAAACCGATTGACCGGGTTCTTCTCCTCGGGCGGAATTTTCCCCCGGATGAAATATCCCATGAGCACGGGGGCCAGCGTGATCGAAAGCAGGGCGGCCGCCGCCATCGAATAGGTTTTCGTGAAGGCGAGCGGCTTGAACAGCCTTCCCTCCTGGGCCTGCAGGGTGAAGACCGGAATGAACGAGACGGTGATCACCAGGAGGGAGTAGAACAGCGTGGGCCCAACTTCGATGGAGGCGTCCCGGATGATCTGCCAGTGATCCTTCCTCCCGCCGTCATGCTCGATGTGCTTGTGCGCGTTTTCGATCATGATGATCACGGCATCGACCATGGCGCCGATCGCAATCGCGATGCCGCCGAGCGACATGATGTTCGCGCTCAGTCCCTGCGCCCGCATGATGACGAAGGCGCCGAGCACGGCGGTGGGCAGGATGAAAATGGCGACCAGCGCACTTCGAAAGTGGAGCAGGAACAGGAGGCAGACCAGCGCGACGACGAGGCTCTCCTCGATCAGTTTTTCTTCGAGTGTTTTGACGGCCCGGTCGATCAGCGCGGTGCGGTCGTAGGCCACCGTGTAGGTGACGTCCTTCGGGAGTCCCTTCATCGCCTCGTCCAGCCTGGCTTTCACGTCTTTGATGACTTCGCGGGCGTTTGCGCCATAGCGGACCACGACGATGCCGCCCACGGTTTCGCCCTCGCCGTTCAACTCGGCAATCCCCCGGCGCATGTCGGGGCCAAGCTGCACCGCCGCCACGTCGCGCAGCAGGATGGGCACGCCATTTTCCCCGACGCCGACGGCCACCTTTTCGAGGTCGGAGATTTGTTCGACATACCCTCTGACGCGCAGGATGAATTCCTTTTCGGCCAGTTCGAGCGACCTTCCGCCGACCTCCCCGTTGCTCTTCTTGATGGCATCGCCGACATCGCGGATGGAAATGTCGTAGGCCCGGAGCTTCACCGGATCGACCGTGACCTGGTATTGTTTGACGAAGCCGCCCACAGATGCCACTTCCGAGACGCCCTCGACGGAGGTGAGCTGGTATTTGAGATACCAGTCCTGCATCGACCTCAACTCCGCGAGACTGCGCTCCTTGGAATTCAGGGAATACAGGAACGCCCAACCGACACCGGTGGCATCGGGCCCGAGCGTGGGGGCCACCCCCTGCGGCAGGCGGGAGGTCAATCCGCTGAGATATTCCAGAACCCGGCTGCGCGCCCAGTAGGGGTCGGTGCCGTCTTCAAAAATGACATAGACGAACGAGAAGCCGTAAAAGGAATAGCCGCGCACGGCTTTCGCTTTCGGCACGGAAAGCATTTTGGTGGTGACCGGGTAAGTGACCTGATCTTGGACGAGCTGGGGGGCCTGGCCGGGCCACTCGGTGTAGATGATGACCTGCGTGTCCGAGAGATCCGGGATGGCGTCGAGTGGAATCGTGTGCAGCGCCAGCCAGCCGGCAACGACGAGCACGACGGTCCCGATCAGGACCAGGAAACGGTTCCGGAGCGAAAAATCAATGATGGCCCTGAGCATGATCGGCGGGTTGAGAGGAAGGGGAGGAGGCCGGCTGAGCCTTGGCGGAACCCGGGATCAGCGTCATGCCGCAGATCGGGCATTTCCCGCCGTGGTCGTATTCGATGCTTTCGTGTTCGGGCATGGGGCAGACGAAGGTCTTCGGTGAGAGGGGGGACGGCAGGGCGGACGGTATTGCCGGGGTCGCCGCCGCAGGCTGTTCCGCAGCGGTGGAAACGGCCTTCCCGTCGGGGCCGGACATCTTTTGGATCGCCTCGCGGAGCTGGCTTTCGGAGTCGAACATGAACTGGGCGGAGGTGACGACTTTTTCCCCGGGAGCCAACCCGCGCAGGACCTGGTAGCGCGCGCTGTTGTCGCGCGGGCCCAGGACGACTTCGCGCGGGTCAAATTTGCCGCCCTCCAACGCCACGAAGACCGTCGAGCGGTCGCCGCTTCTCAAGACGGCGCTCTCCGGAACAAGGGTGGCCGACGGGGCGATTTCGGCCTCCAACTCCACCTTGGCGAACATGCCGGGTTTCAAAAGCAGGCCGGGGTTGTGGAACTCCATCCGGACCTGGGCGGTCCGGGTCTTGGGATCCAAGGTGGGATAAACGTAGGTCACACGACCGAGGAACTTCTGGCCCGGGAACGAGTCGATGCTGGCGATCGCTTCCTGCCCGAGTTGAACGAAGGCCATGTCCTGTTCGTAGATTTGCGCTTTGAGCCAGACGATGGAGAGATCGGCAAGGCGGTAGAGAGTTGCGCCAGGTTCGAACATCATCCCCTCGACGGCGGTCTTCTCGACGACGACACCGTCGGCGGGGGAAAACACGGTGATCGTCCGGGACGGTTGCGCGTCGGTTTTCAATTTCGCCAGCTCCGTGGCCGCCACGCCCAGCAGGCTCAGGCGCTCGAGGGTTGTCTTTGCCAGCGCCGCATTCCCGCTGCGCGTCAGGGAGGCGAATTCCAACTCCGAATTATAGACATCCGGGGAGTAGGTCTCGAAAAGCGCCTCGCCTTTCCCGACCTCGCGTCCGGTGGCATCGACAAAGAGCTTTTCGATCCAGCCTTTAAATTTCGTGGTGACATCCGTGAGGGCCGTTTCGTTGAAATCCACCACGCCAACCGTCCGGATGGAGCGTTTGAGCGGACCTTCGATCACTTCCCCGACCTTCACCCCCATCATCTGAATGGTCGCGGGATCGACGGTGATCGTCGCGCTGTCCGTGGCTTCGGCCTCCCCGTAAACCGGCACCATGTCCATGCCCATGCTGTCCTTTCCGGGGCTCCGGCTGGTCTCGCCGGGTGTCATCGTGGACTTGTAATACTTGACCTTCCGTTCCCCGGATGCCGCAGGTTGCCTGCCGGAGGTTTGTTCCGAGTGTTGGCCGGATTGCTTACGCACCGGCTGGAGCTTCATGCCGCAAATCGGGCAGTCTCCGGGGTGGTCCTGAATTATCTGCGGGTGCATCCCGCAGGTGTAGAGTTGCTTTTCCGCAGGCGGTTTCGAGGCCGTGCCGAAATGCCGGACGAGGAGGAATCCGGCAAGCCCGACGCAAACGAGGCTCACGAGAAGAACCAACGGACGTTTGTCGCAAACGAGGCGTCGCGCATCGGCGGCTTCGGGTTCCGGCTTATTTTTTTTCATGGAGCGTATTCGTGAAAATGTCCCGGTTGAGATGGCGGTTGGACCCGAGGGCGGCTTCCAGTTCGCTAAGCGCCTGCGCCTGGTTCGCCAGCGAATCGACGTGGAAGAGCCGCTGGTTGATCTCCTGGTTTGTGAGCGTGATCGCCTCCGTGGTATTGGCCTGCCCGGTCCGGATCGAGGATTCCAGGAGACCCCGTGTTTCATCCAGGAGGGGCAGGGAGTCTTTCGAAATGACGGAAGCGACAGATCCGGTTTTTGCAGCACGGACCCGGGCGGCGGCGATCTCGGATTCGATGCCAAGCCGCGCGGCCTCCAGGGCGAGCCCCGCCCGTTCCCGCCCGCTCGTCTTCGCGGCAATGTTTCCCTGGTTCCGGTTCCAGACCGGAAGGGGGACGATCACCCGCGCCCCCAGAAAATTTTCATTCATGAGGTCCGGGCCGTCGAGCGTTCTCATGAACTCGTATTCCACGCCGACCGTGATGTCCTCCCAGACTTCCGAGCGGGCGAGCGCGATTTCCGCCGTGGCGGCATCCGCTTCCAGCGCGGCGCGAACCAAATCCGGCCGGTAAATCGTCGTTCCGTCCGTCCCATTTTTCAAACGCGAGATGATCTCCGCCATCGAGCCCTTCAACGTGAGTGGCTCGTCCCCTTTCATCCCCAGCGATCCCTTGATGGTCGCCACGGCGGACGCCTCGTCGGCTTCGAGTGACAGCAGTTGTTGCCGAAGGCCTTCCTTTTCGACTTTCGCAAGGTTGACGGCCACGGCGGTGGCCTGGCCGGATTGTTGCCCGGCCTGATTCAAAGCGATCAGCGAATCCATGGAGGCCGTCAATTTTTTCAGCGAGGCGGCTTTTTCCGATGCGGCCCTGGCTTGGATGAACGTGCGCTGGACATCGAGGAGGAGCTTGCGCTCCGCATCCCGGACCTCGGCCAAGGCAATCGCCACTTCCACGCGGGAGACCTTCTGCGCCCGGCCCAGGCGTCCGCTCCATGGAAGGCGCTGCATCAGAGAGGCCATCGCCTTGTCCTGGCCGTCGCCGCCAAAAAAAACATCCGCCCGGTAGGACAGGTCGATTTCCGGGTTTGGCCAAAGGCCGGCCTGCAGGAGCCGTCCACGCGCCTGGCCGATCGACGAATAGGCGGCCTGGATCGCGGGACTGTGGAAAAGCGCGTATTTTTGCGCCTGGCCGAAATCCAAAGTCTCCGCCGTGAGGACGGCGGGAAGGAGGGATACTGCGCAAACAATTCTTCGCATGCTCGGATCTAAAACGAGAAATGCGGTCCAGTCCCTCAAAAAAGCGCGCCGGAGTCCCCCCACTCTACCCGTTCCCGTCCGGCGGCCCCCCCTCTGGCCGCAGCTCCTACCCTCCCGGAAGTCCGGGGATTTTCCGGGATGGAATTCTCCCCACCGCCCATCTGGCATGCTCCGCGATGACGGGATCGGCCCCGTTGCAGCACCGTTCCAAGGCCGGCAGATCCCGGGCATCTCCCACGTTTCCCAGCGCCGTGCAGACGTTCCGAAGAAAACCCTGCCTTCCCGCGCGGCGGATGGGGGAACCGTCGAAGAGGCTCCGGAATCCCTCCTCATCGAGCGTCAAATAATCCCGGAGCGGCCATCCGGAAGCCGGGCGGACGGCAAACGAGGCCTCGCGGGAGGCTGCGGCAAAGCGGTTCCACGGACAGGCCTCGAGGCAATCGTCGCACCCGAAAATCCGGCCGCCAAGGAGCGGGCGGAGCCAGCCCGGCAGCGGGCCCTTGTGCTCGATGGTCCAGTAGGACAGGCACTTTCGCGCATCGACCCGGTGCGGGGCCACGATGGCGGAGGTCGGGCAGGCATCGATGCACCGGGTGCATTTCCCGCAATGATCCCGCATCGGGGTCCCCGCTTCGATCTCGGTCGTCGTGATCACGGCGGCCAGAAAAAACCACGTGCCGAGTTTCGGGTGCAGGGCGAGCGTGCTTTTGCCGTGCCACGCAATCCCGGAAAGCACCGCAAAATCGCGTTCGAGAAGCGGGCCGGAATCCACGAAACACCGCTGCCGTCCGCCTTCCGCCGCCAAAGCGTGGTCAACCATTCTCAGCCGCTTCGGGATCAGGTTGTGGTAGTCGCGTCCGCGGGCGTAACGGGCGATCCTCCCCCGCGCGGCACCGTCATCGGGAGGTGGGGGATCCGGCATAAAATAGTTCATCGCGAGCGCGATCACCGAACGCGCTCCGGGGAGGAGCAGGCCCGGATCGCACCGCCGTCCGGGCTCCCGGGCCATCCAGCCCATCGAGGCATGGCATCCCGCCGCCAGCCACTCGTGGAATGCCTCCGCATGCGGGGCGCGCACTGCGGGGGCGACCCCCACGGCATCGAAGCCGGCCGCCAGGGCGATCTTCTCGATTTCGGTCGTCGTCATTCGGGTTCGCTCATCTTGGCGTGCTCCTCGCGGGTTGCGCGAGCTTCGATTCCGGCAGGGCCAATACCCAGACTAAAGCAACCCGCTTAAAAAAAGAAAGTTAGGCGCAAATTCTGGACAAGCAGCCCAAAGTTTTTTATCGCTCTGGCGATGAAAAAAGCAGTCAACCCGCCGATC
>JBAYTU010000006.1:0-74182 GCA_041675465.1 Terrimicrobiaceae bacterium
CGTCTTTCCGAAATCCACCTTGTCCGGGACGCCCTTGTAGGCCCAGGTGATCAGGACCGGGCCTTTCGCGCCCTGGAAGAGAAATGCGTAATGCTTGTCGTTGAGCAATTGCCAGCCCAGGTAAGCGGGCCGCTGGCCCAGATGCTTGATCATCTGTTCCATCGCGGTGTGGGTGAGGCGCGGTTTGCCCGCAGCGTCGAGCAGCCCCATCGCGCCGCTGTCGCCGTCCATGCCCTCGAACCAGTTGATGCAATCCACGCCTTGGGCGATGCCCAGGGTGTAGGCCTTGACAAGGGCCTGCGCCGCGACGTCGGGACCGACTCCGTAGTTCTTGCCCACGGGATCGGAATCTGCGCCCAGCTCGGTGATGATGACCGGGACGTTCGCCTTGGCGGGGTTCACGCGGGCGAGCATTTTGCGGATGTTCGGCACGATGTTCATAAAGAGCGCTTCGGCTCCCTGGTTGCCAATCACGCCGCTCAGGGCTTCGTAGGGATGGACCGTGATGTAGTCGAAGCGGTCCTTGGCGCCGCCCGTGATCGCCCTCTCGAGGTAATTGATGTGGGCCGACTTGGCAGCCAGCCCGATCAGGCAATCCGGGTCGGCCGCCTTCGCGGCATCATAAGCTGCGGCCACCACCTTGCCGTAATCCGCCGCTTTCTGGTTCACGCCGGTGAAATTGGGCGGTTCGTTCCACACCTCCCAGCGTTTGATCTTCCCCTTGTAGTGCTTGACGGTCTCGGAGACGTAGTTGGACCATGCGGGCAGATTGCCGACCGGCAGCGTCAGACGCCCCGGGCCGGGGTCACCCTTGACCGCCCATTGGGGATGGCCGATGAGGTATCCGCCCGTATCCATGCCATTATCGATCAGGCATTGGAGCGCCCGGTCGGGCCCCGTCCAATCCCATTGGCCCTCCTTGGGCTCGACCACTTCCCATTTGGTGCGGATCGTGCGATTGACTTTGATTCCGATGGCGGCCATTTGCGGAATCCACTTCTCCGGAGTTTGCGCCGTCTGGGCGTCCCCGCCGATGCCGAAGGGGCTGGGACAGAGGGATTGCGCCGGTTCCGCAGCGGGAAGGTTTGAGAGTGAGGCTATGAAGATGCCGGTGAGGATGGTGGGGATGGTTTTCATTGATCGTATCTGGGATGGGTTGTGAGCATGGCCGGAGATTTCAAAGTGTATGGACGCCGTCCGCCGCAACCCATGCGCCGGTCCGGGCGGATTCGTAGCAGGCGGCCATGATGGCGACGGAATCCAGGTTGATTTCCAAATCCTTTTGCAGTTCTTCGCGCGGAAATTCCCCGCGGATGACCGCCGCCAGACGGTCCACCCGCGTGGGAAGCGGTTCGATTGGGGCGATGGCTTCCGGCGTTTCCTTGCGGGTGCCGGTGACGTAATCGGCTCCTTCCTTCCAAAGGGTTTTACCGGTTCCGACGGCTTCGAGACCCATCAGGATGCCTCCCGACCTCCGCCATCCCGCCTCGATCGTGCAGAGCGCGCCGGAGGCCATTTTCAGCAGCGCCGTCCCGCCGTCATCGACTTTGTCATAGACGCCGCTCCGGTTTTCGATGACCGCCAGAACGCTTTCGACCGGCCCGAAGAGGGAGCGGACGAGATGGATGGCGTGCGCCCCCATGTCCATGAAGCCCCCGCCACCCGCCAAGCCGGGGTCTGTGAACCAGGCGAGGTCCGGGTCGTCGAACCAGCGGCCATAGGCGGCGAAGTGGGCGCAGCGGCAGCGGATGTCGGTGACGGCACCCAGCCTCCCTTCCGCGAGCACGCGGGAAACCGCGCGCATCTCGCCGGAAAACGGCATGAAGTAGCCGGAAAACAATGGGGCCGGATGGCGGGCAAGGAGTTCGCGCACCCGCTTGAGATCGGACGGCGAGACGACCAGGGGTTTTTCGCACAGCACCGGTTTCCCGACGGGCAGCACCTTTTCCAGAAGCGCAAGGTGGCGGGTGTTCTCGGCGCAGACTATGAAGCCGTCGATGCCGGGATCGGCCAGAAGCGCATCCAGATCGGGCTCGAAGCGGGCACCCGAGGATTCCGCGCAGCGGCGTCCGCGTTCGGGCACGTCGTCCCAGATGGCCGTGACGGCGCGCCCGTCCGTCGCGTCCGCGATGTTTTTCAGGAAGTCCCGTGTGTGGATGTGGGCGGTGGAGAGGAAGGCAATGTTGCAGCGAGCGGTCATGGCGTGGGAAGGGGTTCTTCGTTCCGGGCGTCTTGGTTTAGAGGCTGATCGCGATTTCCCGGCCTTGTTCGGAGGATTGGTAAATCGCCTCGAGGATCGCGATCACGCCGACAGTCTGGGAAACCGGGACGGGCGAGGGCCGCCCTTCCCGAATGGCCGCGACGAAGGCGCGGATTTGTTCGGTGCGGGGTTTTTCCACGGCGATGCCGGGCGTGGCGGTTCCGGCCAGGAGCACGCCGTTCGCGGCGGTCTGGTATTCGCCGGATGGCCATTGCATCGAGCCTTTGCGTCCGAAGAGGCTCACGCTGAGGTCCTCCGCCTCCTTCTGGTGCTGGAGCCAGGACATTTCGAGGACCATCGTGGCACCATTGTCAAAATGGACGAACCCGCAGGCGTGGTCCTCGACGCTGAACGCCTCGCGATCCCACTCACCCCAGCCGCCGGGGATGTCCCAGCCCCTGGCGAAGTTGACCGACATTTTTCCCGTCACCCGCACGGGCTTGGGGAAATCCATGAGGAACATCGCGGTGTCGAGCGCATGCACCCCGATGTCCATGCAGGGGCCGCCGCCGCTGATTTTCCGGTCGATGAATCCCCGCGCCAGCGGCACCCAGTTGCGCCGGAGGGCGTGGACGCGGGCATGGTAGAAATCGCCTGCGCCTCCCGAGGCGATGACCTTCCGCAGGGCCGCGCAACGATCCGTAAACCGCATGTGTTGGGCGGTCATCAGCATCCGGCCGTTCCTCTCGGCGGCCTCCGCCATTTGACGCACCTCGGCCACGGAGACGGCCAGCGGTTTTTCGCAGAGGACGTGCGCCCCGGCGTTCAACGCGGCGAGCACCGCCGGTGTGTGGATGCGGTTGGGCGTGCAGACGTCCACGCAGTCCAGGCCGAGCTTGAGCATCTCGTTGTAATCCGTGAAGACCTGCGGGATGCGAAAATCCGCCGCCAGCGCCTTCGCCGCGTCTTCGCGGATGTCGCAGGCGGCAACGACCTCGCAGTCCGGAATCCCGAGCCAGCCGGGGGTGAGATGAAACCGGCGGACGATGTCGCCCGCGCCGATGAGACCGATACGTAATTTAGACATGGAGTGAGATGAGATGTTTCATTTGGCAGGGCGGGTTGTCCCTAACCCGCCGATTTTTCACGGAGAGCATTACGGAGCGTTGGGGAAAACGCCCCCTACCGGTCGGCTTGTTTTATTTCGCGGCTTCGAGTTTGACCTTGCCGAAAAGGAGTTCGTCGGAGTTCTTCGTGCCGACGAGCACGACCTGGCTGAAGTTCGGGGTCGTCGTGTCGGTGAAGGTGAGCGGGCCGCCCGTCCAGCCCGCGCCGTTGAATGTCCACTTGCCGGCGGCGTCGCGCGTGATCGTGAAGGTGCGAAGCCCGCCTCCCGTCACCACGGACTCCTGGGTCGCGTCGATGGCGGCGCTGGCGGTCGTCAGCGGTTCCTCGTAGTTGTAGCCGGTGACTGTGCCCCAGTTGACGGCCCAGTTCGCGTTCGCGCGGCGGCAGTCGAAGAGGTAGCCATTGCCTTCCGCGTCGAGGAGCATGACCTCGAGCTTTTGCGAGTGGGCTTTGTTGCCCCAGCCAAAGCCGCCGTCGAAGGTCAGCGTCAGGCTCGAGGGGTTCGAGACGGTGTCGAATTTTTTCGTGAGGCTTCCCGGTGCCGGATTCTTGGCGGAGAAGACCGCCACGGGGCCGGGGTTGTTCGGCAGACCGGGCTTCTTTGTTTTTTCGGCGTAATCGACGATTTCCCAGTCACCCTTCGGCGTCCAGCCGAGGGCCTCAAAGGTCCCCTTCGAAAAGTCGGAGTTGAGGGTTTCCGCAGCCCTGGCGGGAGGCGTTCCTCCGAGGAGGATGAGCCCGGTGGCGAGGGTGGTGAGGAAGAGCGGCTTGCGCCCGTGATGGTGGGTTTTCATTTTGTCGGTTTTTTGGTGTGTTGGTTGCGAAAAATCAATCGAGGATGCCACCCGTGGCGAGCAGGCGCTCCTGCACGGCCTCGGGACCCACGTCGCGCACGGGGCAGTCTCTGTGCGCGGCGGACGCTGCGGTCACGCCCGCCGCCTCGCCGATGGCCATCACTGTGGGCGACACGCGGAACGATGCCATGGCTTCCTGGGTCCCCGAGATGCAGCGTCCGCCGACGACCAGATTCTGCGGCCCTTCACGGGGGACCAGACAGCGCCAGGGAATGTCGTAATGTTGGCCGAAGGGGATTTCCCGGAACGTCGTGCGGTCCGAGCCCGGTTCATGGATATCCACCGAGTGGTGGCCTTGCGCGATGGCATCGTCGAACTGCCGACACGAGAGCGCGTCCTCGCCCGTGAGCGTGTAGAGTCCCTGAATCTGCCGCGATTCCCGCACGCCGATCTGCCGGGCCAACTGCACGAGTTCGACCTCTTCGCATCCGGGAAGGTGATTGCGGAAAAAGCGCAGGCCGTCCTCCACCTGCCGCTTGCCCTCTTCCTCCGCAGCGGCCAGTTGCGCGGGATCGGTCGGGTCGCCGATGGGCACCCGCCCGTAGTTGACGCTCGCGTGCCGGGAATTGCCAGGAATGCTGGCGATGCAGGAAATGTGGTCGCGCGGGATGCTCAGCTCGCCACGCTCGCGCGCCGCGCGGATTTTTTCGTCCACGTCCGAATGCCAGCCGCTGAGAAAATAGAAATCCTCGCCCACGTCGGGGTCGTGCAGGACGAATTTCGGCGTTTCCCGCTTGGCCCGGTCCAGGTCGATGGGCCCCATGAGATAGCAATACGTCAGCGGCATCACGGCGTGATCCGAGGCCCGCCCGAACGTGAAGGGCACCCCGGCGCGAAACGCCACGGAGCCATCCCCGGTCGCGTCCACCACCGTATGCGCGTCGAATCTTTCCCCCGTCCCGAGCGCGATGCCCGTTTTGTCGCCGCCAAACTCCAGGTCGCCGATCGTGCGGTCGAGGAACAACTCCACCCCGGCCTCGCGGCACATCGCCGTGGCGATCTCCATGAAAATGTCGGGATTGTATTGCTCCGCCCCGAGGCCGTTGGCCGCGTTCCGGTCGAATGTGTAGATCGCCTTCCGACGGATCAGCCTCTCGCGGATTTCCCCGAAAACCCCGCCGATGATCAGGCGTTTCCCATCATAGTGCCCCGGGCAGAAATTATTCACCAAGGCGGCCGTCCCCATCCCGCCGAGGACAGGATGCCGCTCAATCAACGCGACCCGGGCCCCCATCCGCCCGGCTCCCACCGCCGCGCCGATTCCCGCAGGCCCGCCGCCCACGACCACGACATCGAACCAGGCGCGCCGGTTCAACGGGTTCGGGGAGTCGACGGCTGTGCTCACGGGGAGGCTCATGCGAGGCGAGTGTCGCCCATTCCGGCGGTCGCCGCCATCACAGACAGTTGCCGACATTGTATATTTTGTTATCTCTGTTTGATGTTTCCTGGAGTCGGAGCCCCGTCTGGGAATCGTGAATGGAGTCCATGTTTTCATGTGGAAATTCCCGCGATGGAACTTTACCCGGTTTCATGGTGGGGCGATACTGCCTCCACCCCCCTTTATGGAGAGAATTCGCCAGTGCAAACCACCCGCCAGACCCGTTTACGAGTTGTCTGACGGTGGGATTTCCTTCCCGGGCAGGAGCGGCTTCACGTTGATGGAACTTTTGGTCGTCGTCGCGATCATCGCGGTTCTGGCCGTTTTGGCCGTGCCCTCCTACAGACGCATGGTCGATTCCTCGCAGGCATCGTCGTGTGCCTCCAACCTTCACCAAATGGGGGTGGGCTTCCAATTATACGCGGCCGATCACGACGGCTGCTACCCGCCTCTGACCAGCTCCGGCTTTGACGGGTGGTCGGGACAAACCCAGCTGTTCGGAGGCTCGCTGTGGCCTTATCTCTATCCGACGACGCCTTTGGTCTGGCCCGACAACGATCTCCAGGCGGGCAAAAACAAAGGGGCCGACAAGAATGTTTTCCATTGTCCGGTGACCAGGCGATACGCGCAGGCGGGTTCGGATTTTCACGAGATCCTTGTGCCGGGCGGGGCTCCCGGCCCGGGAGCGGGCATGTCCTATGCGATCAACCATGTCCTGGGCGCGTCGAAGACCGGCAACTACCACACCCCGTTCAAGGCATTGCTGGTCCAGCATCCGTCGCAAACGGTGCTGGTGACCGAGTGTTATGCGCAAACCAACTACGCCAACTATTATTACAACAAATACGGCCTGATCCCGCATGGTGGGGGCGCGAACTTTCTCTTCTGCGACGGGCATGTCGCCTGGCTCAAGATCGCGGATGTCCCTCTCCATACCGGCAGCTCGTCCACGTTCTGGACCGGCAACTGATCGCTTGAATCTTATGAATGCCAACCCCAATGCTGATGTGATGAACCGACGGGCCGGGCTGACATGGCTTCCCCTCCTGATCGGCGCTCTTGCCTTGATCGTCCGGCTCCCGGCGGCGGAGACAACGCAGTGGCCGATTTCGGATGCCGTCAATGTCTTCTTCTCCCAACTTGGCGGGATCGCCTCCGTCGAGGTTGCGGACGGAAAACTGCTCGGCAAGGGGCATTTGATCGCATCAAAGATTTCCGCGGGCGGCGACGGAATCCCTCTTTATCAGGGATGGGGTTCCGTGGCGGGGGACAGGGTGGAGATGAAGGACGGGGCGGGCGAAGTGGCCGTCGCCGGGGCGTTGGGCGGAGGGAAGACGGCGGAGGCCCCCCGGCAGATCGAGTTCACAGAGTCCTACAAGAAAGTCGCGGACGGGGTTTTTCTTGTCCATGTCGAGGCGACGTTTCTGACGGAAGCCTCCTGGAGCCAACCTCTCTCCTACGAGTTGAGATTCCCGGCGGCGGATTATGAGGGAGGCAGTCTCCTGCTGGTGGATCAGGATGGGGTCGAGAAAACCTACCCGACGGATGCCGGGGCGCTCCCTTCCAAGGGGGCCACGGCAAGAAAGGCAACTTTCTCGAAGGGGGCGTGGGGCGTGATCGTGGAACCCTCCGAAGAAACGGGCATGAACATTTTTGACTCCCGCGAGTGGGGGGATGACTCCCTGCTTGTCAGAGTGGGGGCCAGGCAGCCTTGGCTCGCTCCGTTTTCTTATCCGGTGGGAACCAAGCAAACCTTCGAGGTCAAGGTCGCTGTCCGGAAATCGAATTAAGCGCAGGGAACCTGACCGCAGCATCCCCTTTTTTCTTATGATGAAATCCTCGCTCCCTTTCCGGCCTGAAAAGTTTATCCTGGGGATTTTGGGCGTTCTGGTCCTGCTTCCCGCAGTTCTCGCACAAGAGGTTGCCAGTCCGGGTTTGCTTCATCTGGACAGCACCGTGGTCGTCCAGGTGAAAGGCGAGGATAGCGGGGGAGGCAAAGTCGACCAAACGGAGGGCGGCCTCCGGATCACATACTCCAACACGAAAGAGAACACCCCGACCGTCTGGATTTACAAGACGCTCAAATCTCCGGCGGAAGCGACCCGATTGACGTTCGATGTGCGGGGGGAATCCGACCTCCGCGGCCAGGTGCATGTCTACAACACCGAATACAAGGCAACCGGAAAGCCGTTTAAGACGGGGGAAGTCGAGATGGATCTCGGAACGGCAAAGTTCAACAGCTCGGAGGACCTTTTCTCGGGCAGGGTGAAACAGATCGCCATTTTGATCTGGCTTGATGGTGGCGTCGGGGAGCACTCGCTCGAAATCAAGGGCCTGAGCGTCCAATGATCCGCGAGTCCCGCATCAACGCCGCCGACCGCATCCCGCTTTTCCAGAAAGTCGTCTTCAGCTCGGGCGTGACGTTGGATTACATGGTCGCCGGACTGATCACGTCCACGCTCTGGATGCCGTATTTCAACATCGGGCTCGGGATCAGCCCCGCCCTGCTGGGCATGGTCCTGATGATTCTGCGGGGGTGGGATGCGTTCGTCGATCCGGTCGTGGGAAATTTTTCGGACAACTTCCGCAGCCGCTGGGGCAGGCGCCGTCCCCTGGTGGCGGTCGGCGCGGTGCTGACGGCGGTCGTGTCGCTGTTCATCTGGCGTCTGCCTCCCGGCTGGGGCGACGCGTGGAAGATCGGCTATCTGGTCGCGGTCGGGATGGTTTTTTACGCCTGCTACAGTTGCTGGTCGATGCCTTACTACAGCCTGCAACTCGAGCTCACCCCGAACTATGACGAGCGCACCCGTTTGACCGCATGGATGGCGCTGTTCAGCAAGTGCAGCGGGTTGCTGGGAGGCTGGGCGATGGCGGTCGTAACCTCCTCGCTCTTCGCCGATCCGGCCACCGGCAAGGCGGACATCCTGCATGGGGTGCGGGCATGCAGTTGGGGGATCGCCGCCCTGATCCTGGTTGCGGGGCTTCTGCCGGTGTTCTTCGTGAAGGAACGCTACTACGAATCCGAAGCCCGCCAGCAGGCCCGCGATCCGTTCTGGCAGAGCATCAGGGAATCGGGATCCTGCAAACCGCTCTGGATGCTGATCGGCATTTCTTTCTTCCTCCTGCTTGGCAGCACTTCGGTCGGCACCCTGAACCAGTATCTCAACATCTACTACGTCAACGGGGGCAGGATTGCCGAGGCCTCGGTCGTTTTGGGTTGGATCTCGAGCATTACCTTCATCACGGGAATGTTAGCCATTCCGCTTTGGACGTGGCTTGGCGAGAAACTCGACAAGAAGACAGTTGTGGGCATCCTGCTGGCGGGCAGCATGCTGGGCCACCTGCTCAACGTCTTCTGCCAGCGCCCCGGCATGCCCTATCTCCAGTTGATCCCCAGCTTCTTCCTTTCCATGACGGCATCGGCGCTATGGCTTTTCTTCCCCTCGATGAAGGCCGATATCGCCGACTACGATGAGCTCCAGAGTTCGCGCCGCAGGGAAGGTTCCCTGAACGCCTTTTATTCCTGGTTCATCAAGGCAGCCCTGACCGCTGCGGCGGGCATCAGCGGCCTGATGATCCAATGGTCGGGGTTCAGCGCCACCGCCGCCGAGCAGCCCATGAATGTCCTGTTGCGCATGAAGTGGATCTATGTTTGCATGCCGATCCTCATGTGGAGCGGCGCGATTTTCTTCATCTGGAAATATCCTCTCGACCGCAAGCGCATGGCGGAAATCCGCGCGGACCTGGAGCTCCGCCGCGGCAAGATGTAGAGCCTGCTTCGGCATGGAACCTTTCATCACAGATTGCCTCGAGCAGTGGCTCCGCTCCCCGCTGACCTTCCACGATGTCCGAACGCTCAAATACGCGTCCAGCTACACCACGGGAAGCGAGATCATTTCGACCCACCGTTTCGTGTTGGTGCTGAGGGGGGAGCTTCATTACACGGTCGAGGGGGTGACGGCAAAAATTCCCGTCGGCCACCAGATTTTCACCCCCGCGTGGGTTCGCCGGGAGATTCATCCCCGCCCGCACAGCACCTGCGAATGCATCTGGTGCGAGTTCTCAGCCGACAGCGTCGAATTCGACGCCTCCAGCCTGTTCTTCAGAAAATGCCGCAATCCGGGGTTGGAGCGGGCGGCGCTCGCCCGCATGCTCAAAATTTGGCCAGGCCCCCGGATTCTCGCGGATTTCTCCGGGAATCCCGCCGCCAGGGGAGCCCTGCCCCGGGCCATTCAGTTGCGGCTGGAAGGGGAGCTCAAGGCGATGCTGGTCCGTTTTTGGGCCGAGGCGACACCGTGGAACCGGAGCAGCCCCGCCAATCCGACCCCCTCCCTGCACCCCGAGCTGAAGCGGGCCGTGATCTGGATGCGGGAGCACTACATGAGACCCACGGCCCTGCCGGATCTCTACAAGGAAATCCATCTCAGCCCGAACCATTTCCGGCTGCTGTTCCACCAGATCATGCAGTGCAGCCCGCAGGATTATCTCATCGGGATGAGGATGCGCCGCGCCCGGTTCCTCGTCCTGAGCGGCGAGTATTCGTTCAAGGAAGTCGCCGCCCTGATCGGCTTCTCCGACCCCTCGTTTTTCTCGCGCCAATACCACCGGTTCTTCGGCGTTAGTCCCCGCGCCGACCGCAGCCGCTCCCTCGCCTGATCCCGAAGCCCCGTCCTGGGAGGGCGAAGCTCCGTCTGAGCCGTAATAAATGGGCTCACACACCACCGGCAGCCGGGAGGCTGCGGGGAAGCCTGCCGCAGGCAGCCCGTCAGGGCACGACCTGCTGGGAAGCGGGCATGGCAAAGGTTCGCCCTCCCATCGTGTGTCGAATCCATGTTTTCGTGAGGGCAGCCATGCATTGGCCATTTCCCCCCTCTTCGCTCCGGTGCTACTGTGCCCGTGCAAACAAAACCTCCGACATGAAAAATTCACCCTCCTTCCTTCCTTTCAATCGGCCCGGACTTCTGAAATCGCGGCTCTTCGCGGCTTTCTCCGGCATCCTTCTCTCCACGCTTCTGGCGGGCGGCCCGGCGCGGGCTGCGACCTTGCAATGGCAAGGCACAGGAGCGACTACCGCGACCACGGACTTTAATCTCAATACAAACTGGCAAAATGGCACATTGCCGGGCTCATCCGATATCGCCAGATTCAACAACAGCACGGGAACGCTGAACGCGAATATTTCCTCCTCCATCACCGTCGGGGGAATCGATTTTGGCTCGGGCACTCATACGGTCTCCTCCTCGGTTGGCCAGTCACTCACGCTTACGAGTGCTGCTGCATCAGGAGTTGGCGATGCGTTCCATGGGTTCCTGGCCGGCCAGACGGTAACGGTCAGCGCCGATCTCGTTCTCGCTCCGACCTCAGGTACGGTCATGAATTTTGACGGGAATTCGGCGACGTCGAATTTCATCTTCTCCGGGAATATTTCGGAAACCTCGGCGACAAAGATCAATCTGAACACTTCCGGAATCTTCACCTTCAGCGGCAACAACACCTTTACCGGCGGCGTCAATGCGGTCAACGGCGGGATTACGGTGAACGTCAACAGCGCCAACGCTCTTGGAACCGGGACGTTGCAAATCGGCAGCGGAAGCGTCGGAACCGGCCATACCGTCAACAATACCAGCGGTTCGTCGGTCACGGTCGCCAATGCCATGAGCATTCTCACTACGAATGCGGCACCGACCATCAACTTCGGTGGCGGGAGCGACCTGACAATCAATGGTCAGGTGACCCTGTCAAATACCAGTAATGTGACAGACACCTTCGCGGTGACCAATACCCTGACCCTCGGCGGTGTTGTGAAAAATGGTTTGGGTGCCAATGGGCTGACCAAAGCCGGCACCGGCACGCTGGTCCTAAGCGGCGCGAATACCTACAGCGGCACGACAACGGTTTCCACGGGAACACTTCTCGTGAACAACACGACGGGCAGCGGCAGCGGCACGGGCGCGGTGAGCGTGACCGGCGGGGCCACACTGGGCGGCACCGGCACAATCAAGCCCACGGGTGCCAACGGGATCACGGTCAACGGCATCCTTGCTCCCGGTGCCGGCATTGGCACTCTCACGCTCGACCTCGGTTCCACGAGCGGCACGGCGGCGATGACAAGTGGCTCGTCCTTCAAATTTGAACTGGGAACCGCCAATGCATCCATCGGCACGATCGCGGCAGGCAGCAGCGACCTGCTGGTTCTTTCCGGAGCCTCCGCGAATGATTTTGCCTTCAACTTGAACAACGTGGATTTCCTGAGCACCGGGCAGGAGGGTTACTACAAGCTCTTTGACACGAGCAGCGACAACGCCAACACTTGGACCGGACTGACGTTTGATTCCATAAGCGGCGTGGTTTCTTCCGGCCTGACTTACTCCGGTCTCGCGGGCGGACTGACGGGCAACTTCCTCGTGGGGACCGCTTCCAACGGAGGCGTGACTGGAGACATTTACTTCCACGCCGTCCCCGAGCCCGCGACTTGGGTGTTGCTGGCCTTCAGCCTGACGACGGTGATGGTCCTGCGCCGCCGTCGCGTCTGACTTGACTCATTCCTAATTCCACATTTCTAATTCCTAATTAAAATTGGGGGAGTTCGCCCGGTTTCCCCACGGGGTTGCCGGGCGACAAAAAATCCGTCCCGCGGGTTCTTGGGGGTTCCCGCGGGGCGGACTTTTTTAAAGGGAGTGTTCAGTTTTCAGTGGTTCAGTGTTCAGGGAAACGCTTTTCAAGCTCGGGGGTGGCCTGTGCTAAACACTGAAAACCGAACACTTAAAACTCCAACTTTTTCCATGATGAAATTCCTTCCCGCCCTTTTCCTGTTTTCCCTCGCCGCCCGTGCCGAGGTGACGGTTCCGGCGCTTTTTTCCAACCATGCCGTTCTGCAAAAAGCGGAGAAGGTTCCGGTTTGGGGAAAGGCCGTCCCGGGGGAAAACGTCACGGTCTCGATTGCCGGGGTGAGAGCGAGGGCCACCGCCGACGCGAACGGTGCCTGGCGCGCCAACCTCGATCTTTCCGCGCAGGGAGTCGGCCCCTTCGAGTTGACGATTGAAGGCGCTTCCGGGTCAAAGAAAGTCATCACGGATGTCCTGATCGGCGAGGTCTGGGTCGCATCCGGCCAATCGAACATGATGTGGGAATTGAAGAACGCGATCGGAGGAGCGGAGGAGATCGCCGCTCCTGCCAACACGCAGTTGCGCCAGTTCCTCGTGGGCAAAAAAGTCGGCTCCAGCCCGCTCGAGGAAGTCGCGGGAAGCTGGATGGTCGCGGGACCGAATGCCTCGCCGATTTTTTCCGCCATCGGCTACTATGTGGGCAAGAAGCTCCAGGGCGAGCTGAAGGTTCCGGTCGGCTTGATCAACAATAGCTGGGGCGGAAGTCCGATCCAGGCATGGATCAGCCGCGATGCCTACGATGCGTCCACGCCCGACCTGAAACGAAGGGCCGACAGGAGCCGGAGCGACTATGAGGGCTTTCCCGCCCGGCAAAAGGAATACGAGCAGGCCTTGCGCGCGTGGGAGACCCGATATGACCGGGCTCTGCCGATGCCGAACGATGTGAGTTCCTACACTTCCGCGACGACGCCGACCACGGATTGGAAGCCTGTCACGCTGCCCGGCTCCTTTGCCGCAGCGGGCCTTCCCGATGCCGGTGCGGTTTGGTTTCGCCGGACGGTGACGCTTCCCGCGGACACGACGGCCTTCCGGGCCGCCCTCGATCTCGCCGGGATCAACGGATATGTCGCCATTTACTGGAACGGCAATAAAATCGCCGAGACCAAGCCCGAGCAGGGCAGCATGGTCAAGGGGCACGCCCCGTATTTCCTTCCTTCGAGCGTCACGCTCCAACCGGGGGAGGGGGTTCTGGCCATCCGCATCGCCATGGCAACGGGAGGCATGGAGGTGTCCGGCCCAATCAAGTGGGGTCCAATTTCGTTGGACGGAGAATGGCTGGCCAGGGTGGAAAAGGCGCTGCCTCCGCTTGATGCCGCCGCCAAGGCCGCCTACCCCAAGCCGCTCCTGCCGCCGCAGATGCCGGTGAATGTCGCCTCCAATGTTTACAACGGAGTGCTTGCCCCGATCGTCCCTTACGCGATCCGCGGGGTGCTCTGGTATCAGGGCGAAAGCAATGTCTGGTTTGCCGAGCAGTATCGGACGCTCTTCCCGATGATGATCAAGGACTGGCGCGCGCATTGGGGACAGGGCGATTTTCCCTTCTACTTCTGCCAGCTGCCCAATTACCACGCCCCCAAGCCCGTCCCGGGCAACTCCGACCAGGCGGACTTGCGCGAGGCGCAGGCGATGGCCCTGGCGTTGCCAAACACAGGAATGGCCGTCTTCATCGACCTGGGTGAGGCGGGGAGCGTCCATCCCCGCGACAAGCGGGTGGCGGGCGGGCGGCTGGCGGACGTGGTTCTGGCCAATTCCTATGGAAAGAAAATCCCCTTTGCCGGGCCGACGTTTGCCAGCGCGGAAATCGAGGGCGATGCGGTCCGGATCCATTTCACAAATACCGACGGCGGTCTCGTCGCCAGGCCGATCCCCTCCGAGTATGTCCCGGATTCCCTGCAGCCGGACAAAAAAGTTCCGCTGGTGCGCAATGTTCCCAACAGCCAGATCGAAGGCTTTGCCCTCTGCGGTGAAGACCGCGTGTGGAAATGGGCGGAGGCCAGGATCGACGGGGAGACCGTCGTGGTCCGCGCCGGGGGAGTCGCCAAGCCGGTCTTCATCCGCTACGCATGGGCGGACTATCCCATCTGCAACCTTTACAACGGCGCTGGGTTCCCGGCCGCTCCGTTCCGCACGGACAACTTCCCATCCGGGACAACCGGCAAGGGGTTCCAATAGGCAAGCCAGGTGCGGCGGACGCCCGGCCTGCCATTCCCCCGGCAATTTTATGAACACCAAAGAAGCGAAGCGGCTCGTGTTTGCGGGCAAACAACAGGTCGATCTGGAAAATTTTCCCGTGCCCTCCCCGGGGCCGGGCGAGGTGCTCGTCCGCACCCGCCTGTCCCTGATGAGCACAGGCACGGAGAACATCGTTTTCAACCGGCTTTTCGACCCCGGCACGCACTGGGACAATTGGGTCAAGTATCCCTTCCATCCCGGCTATTCTTCCGTCGGTGAGGTTGTGGAATCGGGGGACCCCGATTTTCCCGTGGGTGCGCGGGTGGCGCACCGGAAGGGGCACTGCTCGCACGCCCTGCTGAAGGCGGACGAATGCCTTCCCATCCCGGACGGCGTCCCCGACGAGGCCGCCGTCTGGTTCGCGCTGGCCAAGATCGGGTTTCACGGGGCGCTGGCGGCCGAATACCATTTGGGGGACACGGTGCTGGTGATCGGAGCCGGACCCATCGGCCAAATGTCGGTCCGGTGGGCGTGCGCGGCCGGGGCCGCTTCGATTCTCGTGGCGGACATGTCAGCGGGGCGGCTGGAAATAGCCCGGCAAGGCGGCGCGACGGCGGTGATTCCGCAGCCAATCGAGCAGGCCCGCGAAGCCATCCTGGCTGCGAATCACAATGCCCTTCCGCGCGTCGTGATCGACTCCACCGGAAACGCCGCCGTTTTCGCCGCCGCGCTCGGTCTCGCCGCCGACCACGGCAGGGTCGTGATCCTCGGTGATTCCGGACAGCCAACGAAGCAGCAGCTCACGGCGGATGTCATCATGCGGGGGATCACCATCGTTGGCACGCATGACATCCACAGCACTCCCCAGTGGAATGCGTCGAGCATTCCGCGACTGTTTTTCGACCTGGCCTCGACCGGACGGTTCCCGCTGGACGGCTTGAATTCCCACGTCTTCGCGCCCGGCGACTGCAAGGAAGCTTATGAAACCGCGAATCGCGACCGCAGCAAAACCATGGGCATCGTCTTTGACTGGCGGTGAACGGAACATGACGATTTGGGAAGAACGCCGGGAGACACCGGTTGTCGGGAAATTCGATGTCTGCGTTATCGGCGGGAGCTGCACGGGCGTCTTTGCGGCGGTCCGGGCCGCGCGGCTGGGCATGAAGGTGGTCTTGGTCGAACGCATGGGGTGCTTCGGCGGGGTGGCGACACTTTCCCTGGTCAATGTCTGGCACTCAAAATACGACGAGGTCTTCGATCGCCAGATCTTTGCCGGTCTGACGCTCGAGGTGATCGAGCGCCTGCGGCTGCGCGACGCCGTCCGGGACAGGGAAAAAAATCCGCATTGGGAGTGGTCCTTCAATCCCCAGGAATTGCAGATCGAACTCGATGCGCTGGTTTCCGAATCCGGCATCCATCCCTGCCTCCATACGACGTTCGTCGCGGCCTTGCGGGATGGGCCGAGGATGACCGGGGCGATCATCGAGAACAAAAGCGGGCGCGGCGTCATCCTGGCCCGGCAGTTCATCGATGCCAGCGGGGACGGCGACATCGCGGACCGCCTCGGGCTGCCGACCTATGTGAGCAGCCATACGCTACCCTCCACGACCTGCGCGATTTTTAGCGGTTGGGAGAGCGTGGAATCGCACCATCGCATCGGCCAGCTCCTGCGCGAACATGGCAGCGAGTTCGGGCTGCCGCAGGGGGTCGCCTGGGGGGCGCACATCCCGGGTTCGCAGAATTTCATGCTGGCGGCCACACGCATCTACACGGACGGGACAAACTGCGCCGACGCGGACGCGCTGACCCGTGCCGAGATGGAGGGCCGCCGCCAGATTCGCGGTCTCATGGATCTGGTGAAAAAGCATATCCCGGGATCCAATCTGGTGCTCCAGACGCTGCCCGCCCGATTGGGGATCCGCGAGACGCGGCATGTCAAATGTCGGCATCAGCTTTCCGGGGACGATGTGCTGTATGGACGGAAGTTCGACGATGCCATCGCCAATGGCAGCTACCGCGTGGACATCCATCATTTGGACAAACCGGGAGTGACATTCCGCTACCTGGACGGGCGGCAGGAATACTGGCGTCCGGGCCATCCCCTGGAGATCTCGCGGTGGAGGGAGGAAACGCCGACGAACCCGACCTTTTACCAGATCCCTTTCCGGTCGATGACCCCGGAAGGCTGCCCGAATCTGCTCGTGGCCGGTCGCATGATCGATGCCGATCCCGTGGCGCACGCCGGCATCCGCGTGATGGTCAACATGAACCAGACCGGCGAGGCGGCGGGCGTTGCCGCAGCCCTTGCGGTGAAGGACGGAATCGACGCGGCGACAGTTTCCGTCAAGCATCTTCGGGAAGAATTGGAGAAGGGCGGATCGATCGTATTATGAGGAGACCCGCAAAAAACAGGCCGGGTGATGGACCCCGAAAAAAACCCGGCGGCTGTGCCAGATATATTTTGGCAGGCCTCCTTGCGGCGGTGGTCCTGAGTCGGGCCGTCATGGCCGGTGACACGCAGGTCGGCTGGAGTCCGGGCGGGGGGTGGAGGGCATTGGAGCAGCGGGACCTGTGCGTGAAGGCGGGCAGCGCGCTGGATTTTTCATCCCTGGTCGAGCCGGGTCCGGCTGGCAAACACGGGCATGTGATCATCAATCAGCAGGGTCTGCTGGCTTTCAAGGACCAGCCCGGGAAAGCCGTGCGGTTTCTGTGCTGCGACGAGTTCATGCTGTGGTTCCCGTATCAGACGCAGGAACAGATCGACGCTTATGCCGACCAGGTGGTTCGGGCCGGTTACAATATCTACCGACCGCATTTTCTGGACACCTGGCTGATGCGCGGCAGCGAGCGCGACTTCGAGTTGAACCCGCAACGGCTCGACATCTGGGACCGCTTGCAGGCGGCGCTGAAACAGCGGGGCGTTTATCTTTTCTTCGACGCGACCACTTCCTGGCTGATGTATAGCCGCATCGCACCTTGGAGCCCCGAGGCCAAGAACGTGCCCCTCTACCAGGTGACCATGAACTGGGACGACGCCGGGAAAGAACACTGGAAAACCGGGGTCGCCAACATTCTGTCCCGCGTGAATCCTCACACCGGGATGGCGCTCAAGGACGATCCCCAGGTGGCCATCCTGCAGGCGCGCAACGAAGCGACCCTGCTCTTTCGTCTCACCGGCTCGCGCACGCGGAGCGCCGCCCTGGACAAGATGGCGACGGACCATTTTCGTATCTGGCTGAGGAAGAAATATGCGGACGACGACGCCCTGCGTGCGGCATGGACCGTGCAGGTGCCCGGCGGCCCGATGTGTTATCTGAAAGAAGGCCGGTCGTTGGACACCGTCCCGATGCCGGACCTGAAAGGCAGGGGGCCGGATACGCGGGACCTCTTCGCGTTTTTCATGGACACGGAGCGGGCGACGTTCCTGTGGGAGCAGGACCAACTGCGCCAGATGGGAGTGAAATGCCCCATCCTCGACTTCAACGCGATGGATTACACCTACATCCAGATCGTCCGCGACGCGATGGCCCTGACGGACAGCCATGCCTACCACGGGCACCCGTCGAACGAGGGAAACCCCGGATCGGAAATCGGCACGACCGACAGCGCCACGAAGAACTTCGCGGGCTCCACCACCTGGCTGCTTTCCTCCCGCCAGGTGGGTCGCCCCGCGGTCTGTTCGGAATGGAGCCATGTGTTCTGGCAACCTTGGCGCGGGGTCGAGGGGGGATTGATCACGCCGGCCTACGCCGCGCTGCAAGGCTGGCAGATGATCGGGCAGCATACGGTCCCGGTCCGGCTGGAATGCGACAAGCCCATGAAACCGTTTGAGATTTACAACGATCCGCAAAACAAGGCCGTGGAGCGGATCAGCGCCTTGCTGTTCGGGCGGGGCGATGTCCGGGAAAGCCCGCATTGGGTCCAGGTGAATGTCGACACCACGCAGGCATTGGCCGGCAAGCTGAACCTGCGCAACGGCCTGCCGGGGACAATGATCCGGCTGGAGCTGCTTTCCAGGTTTGGGATCAGGGTGCAGGGAGCCCCCGATTCTGCCCCACGTGCCGAATGCCGTCCGGACGTGCAATTTAACCAGTCGGGGGACGGCACGAGCCTGGAGATTATCGGCGGCGGGGCCCAGACCGTGGCGGATGATTCCGCCGACGCCGGGTCGCGCCCGAATGTGATGATGGAGGAGGTGGAGGCGCTGCGTTCCCACGGTGTCCTGCCGAAGTCCAACCGGACGGATCCTCTGCGGGGGATCTACCAAAGCGATACCGGCCAGATTGTCTTGAACTCGCAAAAAGAGCAGATGGAAATCGACACGCCGCGCAGCCAGGGAGCGTCCCTCCCGGAACGGAGCCCGGAGGCGCGGCTCAGCGATTTGAGCGTCAAAGCCATCGGGGCGCGGATGGGGGTGTTCCTGTCCGCCATCGACGGAAAGGCGATCTCGCAAAGTCGGCGGATGCTGCTGGTGGTCACCTCGGATGCCCTGAATACGGACATGAGGTTCAAGGGGCCGGACCGGATGACATTGGTGAATTCGGGAACCCTCCCGGTGTTGGTGCAGACCGGCAGGGTGGAAGTGAGCGTCAACAACGCCCATGCCGGGGAACTCAAGCTCTGGGCCTTGGACGCGACCGGAAAACGTTTGTCGCGGGTGCCTGTGACCCTGTCCCGGGAAGGGCGCGCGATGATGACCATCGACACGGCGGCGTTGCCGGACGGCCCGTCCGTTTATTTTGAATTGACCGCAGACTAGCAGTTGCCATGACCATCGCCGACTTCCTCCCCGCGAAACCCGATCGTTCCTGGAAACTCACCCAACAAATCGGTGTGACCCACGCCATTGTCAAAGCCGCGCCCGAACTCACCGGCCTCAACCCTCCCTGGGACATCGACGCCTTGCGGACCGTGCAACGGCGTTTCGAGGAAGGGGGATTCCAACTGATAGGCCTCGAAGGCGACGAGTTCGACATGCAGCGCATCAAACTGGGGCGGCCCGGGCGGGACGAGGATCTCGAAAAATACACCCGCATGTTGCGAAACATGGGCGAGCTGGGCATCCCGTTGCTGTGCTACAATTTCCTGGCCACCATCGGATGGTGCCGCACGGCCACCGCCGTTCCCGCCCGCGGTGGCGCGCTGACCAACCGGTTCGATTTGCGCGAACTCGACCCCACGCCCGTGCCGGAAGAGGATTGCGCCAGCGAGGAGGAGATGTGGGGCAACTACGAGTATTTCATCCGCGCCGTGATGCCCGCCGCGGATAAAGCTGGTGTCAACATGGGCCTGCATCCCGATGATCCGCCGCTCAACCCGCTGCGCGGGATCGGTCGGATTTTTTCCAACCCGGAGGGCTTTGTCCGCGCCATGGCCCTTTCCGACAGCCCCTCGCACGGCATCACTTTCTGTCAGGCCAATTTTGTCGTCATGGGAGCGGACGTGGAAGCCTGCATCCGTCGCTTCGCTCCCCGCATCAAGTTCATCCATTTCCGCGATGTGCGCGGCACGGCGGATTGTTTTGAGGAGACTTTCCATGACGACGGTCCGACGGATATGGCCCGGATATTGAAGGCCTATCATGACGCGGGTTTGGACGTTCCCATACGCGTGGATCATGTGCCGACCTTGGAGGGCGAAGACAACGCAAGCCACGGCTACGCTGTCCTGGGCCGACTTTTTGCGGTGGGTTACATGAAGGGGATCATGGATGCCCGCGGGATTCCCCACAGGTGAACCCCGCGCAGGTTGTTGCCGGTTGGGGAGCCGAATTGTATGGGTGCAGGACAAATTTCTTCGGAAAATCCCCGAAGGATGCACTCTCTCAGCCCAGGGTTGCGAAGCTACCCTGGGTATTGTATGAACCGCGATCAACCCCGTCGGGGTTGTATCCAGATGAACTGCCATATACCCAGGGTAGCTTCGCAACCCTGGGCTCCAAGAACCAGCCACGTTGTGGCTCAATGTCTTGCGTTTTTCCAAATATTTTTCCGAGAAATCATCTCAAAAGAAGTTTCTCGACACGCTCCGCGATGGGAAACTGACAGACCGGTTCAGACGGGCAATCCAAGGCCTCGCGGAAAATCCCCGCCCGCCGGGATGTCTTAAAATGCAGGGGAACGAGGAGCTTTACCGCATCCGGGTTGGCTACCTCTATCAAGTGCGGGACACCGTGCTTCTCGTCCTGGTCGTGAGCATCGGCAATCGCCGCGAGATCTATCGCTGATCTGCGTCCCGCGCAGCCAAAAATCATGGGTGGAGTCCATGTTATCGTTTCCCGGTTCCAGTGATGCCGGTTTATTGGATGGCGTGCCGCATTAAGATCGGGACAGGTATGAGCGAATCGAAATTGACGTCCGTGACCGCACCGGAAATCCATCGCGGGGTCACTTTTGGATTTTTTGCCGAGAACGGGTACTACGGTTCCAGGAAAGCCCGTTTGGAAGTGGATCGGATGGCCGAACTCGGCGTGACCTGGGTCTGCGTGGTGACCACGGTCTGGCAGGAAACTTTTGCCAGCACGGTCCAATTTCGGCACTTCAAGCGGACGCCCGGAGATCACGAGCTGATCGGCATCATCGATTACATCCACGAAAAGGGGATGAAGGTGCAGTTGCGCCCCATGTTGCAGGGGTTGGATGGCTCCTTCCGTTTCAACATCAGCTTCCCGTGGGAGGATGAGATTTTCCTTGGGAAGAAGCTCGATTACTGGACGCGCTGGTTCGACAGCATGGTCGAGCGCACGCTCCATTACGCTTCCATCGCCGAGCTTTCCGGATGCGAGGCCTTCGGGTTCGATAGCGAACTGGACGGGACCACCGGGCAGGACGTCCACTGGAAACGCGTTATCGCCGCCGCCCGCAGCGTCTATTCCGGCCATCTCACGACCGGGCACACCCTGTGGATCGACATGCTCCAAGAACTGAAGGAACGTCCCGGCCATTGGTTCAGGGACCTGGATTCGCTCGGCGCCAGTTTTTATCCGCCTCTCGCGGGGGACAACGGGAAGTTGATCGGCTCGCGGGGCGAAAATCTTTACCTGAAAACCAAGGCCACCAACCGGATCGTCCGGCCCGAAGCGCCCACGCCCGGCTGCGCGCCGGATTCGGTGGAAATGAAGGAATGGCTGGACGGCCCGCGCCGGTATTTTGCCGAGATCGCCCAACAGCTGGGCAAGCCGTTTTATCTGGCGGAATGCGGCTGTCGCTCCACCAGCACGGCGCTTGCATGCGGCGGAAGTGTCGCGGACTCGGCCGGGCGCTACAACGGCGAGGCGCAGGCCTATTTTCTCGACAGCATCCTGCACTCCTTCTGGGACGAGCCGTGGTTCATGGGGATCTATTGGTGGAAATGGGATGAACACCTTGAGCGCCCGCATTACGCCACCGATCCCAGAGGCGACCAAGGACTGTCCGTCTGGAACAAACCAGCCGCAAAAGTGATGAAAAAATGGTTCACTCGCCCCGAACGCCGGGGGATCGAGTTGCCGGGGGAGCGGGATGGAAGCTATCAACCACGATCCGAGCCGTCTCATGGCGGGCTCCCACTGCCTGTGGCGGGATAATGGGACCTCATTGCGGTTGGATCGGACTGCCGTTCTGATCGGGTGGATACAACCGTTTTGCTTCCGTGGCAAAGTCCACATACGGATCACCGCTTGTCCAGTCGGAGGCATGTTGCGTCAGGAAGACCCGGATCTGGCCATGATCCACTTCCATCTTCGTCTTGAATGCGCCCGTGTGGCCGAAGACCGTTCCGTCGGATCCGTTGATGCCGAGTCCGTAGGAATTGCCAACCAACGGCCCGGTCTGTTTGGTCGTCATCTCGTGGACCGCATTCTTCGAGAGGTAGGTCTTGCCCTCGAAGGTTCCGCCATTGGCGAGCATCTGGCAGAAGCGGACGACATCGCGCACCGTCGAAAAAAGACCTCCACCAGGTGCCGGATAACGGTTCGGACCGTCGAGCGGATAGGTAAGGAAATGAATCGGCGTCTCGACGAGTTGTGTTTCGCCTTTCGGCACCTTATAGGTCTTGGCGAGCCGTTTGAGCTGTTCGGAATTGGGATGAAAGGTGGTGTCCACCATCCCGAGGGGGGTGAACAATCGCTCCTGCAAAAATTGTTCGTAGGGCATCCCGCTGACGATTTCAATGATCCGCCCGGCGGTATCGATGCCCTCGTTGGAATAGACCCATTTCGTCCCCGGGTCGTAAAGGAGAGGTTCCAGAAGATTGTTTTCGATCGAGGTTTCCAACGGTGCCGAGTCGATGATCTGACGATCCTTCTTGTTGAGAAAACCCATCCCGCCGGTATGCGAAAGGATCTCCCGGATCCGGATCGGATGGCTCGGCGGAACCAAAGTTCCATCGGCCTGGGCCACTTTCAGGTCCTTGAAGGCGGGGATGTATTTTTCGACCGGGTCGTCAAGTTGCACTTTCCCCTCATCGACCAATATCATGAAGGCGGCACCGGTGACCGACTTGGTCATGGAGGCAATCCAAAAGAGGTTGTCAGCCTGCATGGGGGTCTGCGCCTTGAGGTCGGAATAGCCGAACGCTTCGACTTCGAGAATTTTCTCCCGATCTGCGACCAGGATGACCGCTCCCGCCATCACACGATCATCGACATAATGCTGGAGCTTCGGGGCGATGGGAGTCGGCGGGGTGCTTTCCCCGGCCCGGGCGACTGGGCAGAGTGAAATCGCCCAAGCGGCGGCGAGAAGAAAGGGCTTGTTCATATGCTAATAGATTGCCGGTTTTTTCGACGGCGGGTTTTTCGGTTCAGGGAAACCGGCTTGGGTGGATTCCCTGACGAGGAGTTCTGCGGGGAGGAAGACCTGCCGGGCTTTCCCGGTGTCTCCCGCCATGCGACTTTCGAGCATCTCCCGCGCCAGCGTGGCGAGTCGCTGGATGGGCTGGCGGATGGTGGTGAGCTTCGGGCGGATGATCTGGCTGGCCAAAAGATTGTCGAAGCCGGCGACGGCCACTTCGTCGGGAATTTTGATGCCGGAATCTTTCAAGGCGGCGAGGGCTCCCAGCGCCAGTTCATCGTTGGCACCAAAGAGACCGTCGAAGGGAATCTTGTCGGAAATCGCCCGCCGGACCGCTTCATACCCTCCATGAAATCCGCTCAGGCCGGGTTCAAGCTGGAAAAAGCGGGCTCCCTTTCCAAGGGCTTGTTTCATGGCCTCCTGGCCACCGCGCCAGCGCTCTGCGGACTGGCCGGGGGAGGCGAGGAAGGCAATCCGTTTGCGGCCAATGGAAAGAAGGTGGGTCACGACGGCATGAGCTCCGCCGAAACTGTCGATCAGGATCTGGTCGTAAGGTGTCGCGGCTGTCTCGTCGCGATACGGGTGCATCAGCACGATGGGAACCCGCACCCGGGCACCCAGGTCGCGCAGTTCCTCGCGGCTGCCGGTAAAGTGGATTACGGCGGACTCGAAGGAGGTCAGTTGTTGCAGGGCCTCCAACAGATGCGGGATGCCGTAGTTGTAATCCATGATGGCCACGTTCATCCCGGCGGCTTGAAATTGGGCCGTCAGTTCCCGCCCGAGATGGGAAAAGAAGGGATTGGAAATATCCGGAACAAAATAGGCGATGTTGCGGATCCCCGACTTCAATTCGGCTTTTTTGACCACCAAATTTCCCGCTCCGGGGCGGGCCTGGATAAGGCCCGAAGTTTGCAGGCGCGCGATCACCCTGCGCATGGTGGGCCGGGAGACATCGAACATCCCGGCCAATTCGCGTTCGCCGGGGAGATATTCCCCGGCTTTGAATCGGCCCTTCTGGATGCTTTTTAGCAGGGAGTCAAAGACTTGGCTGGATGTGTGGTCGGGTCTCATTTTGAACGACGGTTTCCTTGTCCATCAGAACCGTCCGAATTTGTTATAGACATCAAACGGGTTCATGCCCTCGGCCATCGCCTTGCGGCTTTTCTTTTCGTTGTTGAACCACTCTTCGGCCTGTTCGAGCACCTTGATCGTCATGTCTTTTGGGACGATAACCACGCCGTCGAAGTCGCCAAAGATGAAATCGCCGGGATTGACCAGCAACTGGCCGTCAATGCCGTTGACGAAGATCGGCTCCATATACTCGGTGATCATCGAGCGCCCGATGCCCTCCACCGGATTGCGGAAACGGCAGAAGGTCGGGAACCCCATGTTGATGAGATAGTTTGAGTCGCGGGTCGATCCGTCGATCACCGCGCCCTTGCAACCCACCGCCCGCATGGCCGTGGCCGTGATTTCCCCGAACTGGCCACAGTTCTTGTTGCCCTGCACGTCTGAAATGAGGATGCAGCCCTCGCTCATGCTTTTCATGAGGCCAAGCCGGATGTTGTGTGTCTTCGCGTCGCGGCTCGGGGTGGAACGGCGTTGGATGGTGAAAGCCGGGCCGGCCACTTTCATGTCGACGGTCAGCGGATAGACGCCGCTGTCCATCGAGCGTCCAGGCAGATCAAATGAATCCATCGCATCGTAAACCAGAGCGGTGTAGAGTTTGAGGTAGCGTTCGCGGATGGCGGTTACGTCGTAATCGACGACGAGTTTTTTCAGTTCATAGGTATCGGTTATTTGGTCGCTCATAGTGTTGTTTCTTTTTTGTTGGTTGTTGGTCTGATATTTTTCAGCGGGTGCTTCGGCTTTCGCTTGTCGGTATGTGCCGTTCAGGGTGTCACTCCGCCAAGGAGGGCAAATTGCACCTGGTCCAAAAAAAGGGGGGGCGGATGTCCAGAAACAGTGTTTTATCGATGCAGGGATTGAGGGTGGCAATGCCGATCATTGGAACGCCTTTCCTCCATCGACGATCAGGCTCCCGCCGGTGATATAGCGCCCGGCTTCGGAACACAGGAGCAGCGCCGCTCCCACGCAGTCTTTCGTTTCCCCAATATATCCCACCGGTATGGAATCGGCGACTTTCCGGCGATAGGAATCATCCGACAGGACTTTCGCATTGCGATCGGTCAGGATGGCGCCGGGAGCCAGGTTGTTGACCGTGATCCCCTTCGCGGCCAGTTGCATGGCCAGCGAGCGGACCATCAGCGTTTGCGCGGCCTTCGAGGACGAATAGACCAGCATGTCCGGATGCGGCTTGACCTCCTGCGTGCTTCCCACCGTCACGATCCGCCCCCAGCCCTTCTGCTCCATGAATGTGACGGCCTTTTGGATGAGCAACATCGACGAGCGGACATTGACATTCATCTGATCGTTGAAGTCGGCGGACGTGATCTCTCGCCACGACTTCCGATATTGAATCGAGGCGTTCAGCACGAGGATATCGGCACCCCCAAATTCCCGTTCGACGGTTTTCCAGATGATTTCGGCGCAGTCTTCGGCACCCAGGTCGCCTTGGACACAAAAGGTCTTTTGTCCCAGTCGTTCCACCTCGTCCGCCGTCGCCCGGGCCTCCGTGACATTGCCGACATAATGGATGCCGACGTCCGCACCATGCTCCGCGAAGGCCAGCGCGATGGCCCTGCCGATGCCCCGGCTGGAGCCGGTTACCAGCGCCTTTCTTCCGGTCAGATCGAACAGATCTTTCATTTTCCAAAACGGAAGGAGGGGATTCCCTTCGTTCCGTCCTCATAGACATAGAGACTGCCTGACAGCGGATAATCCCGCTGCACGGTCTTGTCCCGACCCGACGCCGTTGTAATGTAGAGAGTGCCGAGGCCCGGGCCGCCAAACGTGCAGCTCGAGGGATTTGGCACCGGCACCTTCACCGAGAGGATCTTTTTTCCGCTCGAGGGATTCCACTTGCTGACTTGGAAGCCTCCCCAATGCGCGATCCAGAGGCATCCCTCGGCATCGACGGTCATGCCGTCGAAATTTCCCTCCTCGTTTCTGTAATCGATCAGCGGAGTCCGGTTGCAAATGCGTCCGGTTTCGGCGTCAAAATCGAAGCGCCACAGGAATCCAGACGGCGTGTCGATGAAATACATGAACCGTCCGTCGGGGCTCCACCCGATGCCGTTGGAGACGGTCAACCCGTCCAGCATCCGGGTGCATTGCCTGTCCTGGGTGAGGCGATAGAGCGCGGCCTGCCCAGGCACCACATCCATGTGCATGCTGCCCACCCAGAGCCGACCCGCCGCGTCGCATTTGCCGTCGTTCAGCCGGTTGCGCTCCAGCGGACGTTCCATATCTCCGTAAAACAGCCGCACGGAATCCCCTTCCTCGACGAAGTAAACGCCTTTTTCCAGGGCCACCATCACCCGGTCGTCCTTTGTCAGGCTCACCATTCCAATCCGCGAGGGCATCAGAAAACTGCGGTCTTGGTGCGTGACGGGATCGTAAACGTGCAACCGTCGTCCCTCGATGTCCACCCAGTAGAGCACCTGGGTGCGCTCGTCCCAAAGCGGTCCTTCGGAAAGCTGCGAGCCGGCGTCGAGGAGGAATTCGGCGGTTTTCACAAGGGGCAATCGGCAGGGTGGAGAAAGGTCATAAAAAAACCGGTAACTATCCGGTATGTTTATCTGTGATCATGCCATTGTCAAACCGCAATTTCCGGATCAAATCCGGAGTTGGCCGAGATTTTTGAGTCCGCAGTTGTCAGGCGGGGCGAACCTTGTTACCAAATTCGCAACTGTATGGCCGTCGCTGTCCAACGCCCGAAACTCACGCTGTCCGAAAAGCTTTACCTTCCCGCGATCGCGGGCGGGCTTTTCATCACGCTCAGGCATTTCGTGAACCGGCTGACCGGGCGCACGAAGGTCACCATGCAATACCCGGAGCAGAAGTGGGACGCGAGCCTTCCGGAGTGGTATCGGGGCGCGCCCACCCTGGTGACGGACGAGTGGGGCCGCGAGCGGTGCGTGGCCTGCCAGCTTTGCGAGTTCATCTGCCCGCCGCGCGCGATCACGATCAAGCCGGAGGAGATTCCCGCCGCCGAACGCTGGGGCAAGGTCGAGAAGCGCCCCGGGGAATTCGACATCGACATGATCCGGTGCATTTACTGCGGCCTCTGCCAGGAGGTCTGCCCGGAGCAGGCGATCTTTCTGCGGAAGGACTACTCGATCACCGGCTACAGTCGCGGGGAAATGAACCACGACAAGGCGAAACTCTACGAGCTCGGGGGGGTCATGCCGGGGCTGGTCAACAAGTGGGACGAAAAAAAGTAGCAGACCCGACCAGCTCCTGTTAAAAAACCGCCGATTTCCACCATGCAGCTCGCGCTTTTCTGGCTTTTCTCGATTTTCACGCTCCTGTTCGGCCTGGGGGTGGTGTTTTTCCGGAGCCCGGTGTCGAGCGCGATGAGTCTGGTGATGTCGTTCGTGGGGCTGGCGTCGCTGTTTGTGACGCTCGACGCCTTTTTCATCGGCGTCGTGCAGGTTCTTGTCTACGCCGGGGCTGTGATGGTGCTCTTCCTCTTCATCATCATGCTCCTCGACCTTCGGACCGAGGAGCGGCGTCCGGTCAAACTGGCCGCGTGGGCAGGCGGCGGGATCGTCATCGGGGGGTTCATTGCCGCGCTGCTGCGGGTGGTTGTTTCCCTGCCGGATGCCTGGCAGACCAAGCCGGTCCTCGCAAACCCGGGCCTCAACGATGTCGCCCAGGTCGGGTTTGCCCTCTTTCGGAATTTCAACCTCCCGTTCCAGATCATCGGGGTCCTCCTTCTCGTCGCCACCATCGGCGTCGTCGTCCTCAGCCGGAGGGAGCTCAAATGAATTTCAAATTTCAAATTTCAAATTTCAAATTCCCCTGACGTGCCGACCCTCGCCCATTATCTTCTTGTCAGCGGCGGCCTGTTTTCGATCGGGCTGGCAGGGGTTTTGCTCCGCAGGAATATCCTGATCATCTTCATGGGCCTCGAGCTGATGCTCAACGCGGCGAACCTTTCGCTGGTCGCCTTCTCGCGGTTCCATCCCGGGCATGACGGGCTGCCGGGCTACAACGCGCAGGTGCTGGTGTTTTTCATCATCACCGTCGCGGCGGCGGAGGTCGCCGTGGGGCTGGCGATCATCGTCGCCCTCTTCCGCGCCAAACAAACCACGCACGTCGAGGACCTCGACACCCTGAAGTTTTGATGAGCACGTCGGTCGCGCCCTGGATCATTCTTTTCACCCCGCTGGCCGCGGCGGTCGGGATCCTTTTTGTCGGACGGTATTCCAAGCCGCTGAGCGCCGGGCTGGCGATCGGCTCGGCCGCCATCGGATGCGCGCTGAGCTGGTGGCTCTTTTGCCAGCCCGATCCGGCGGAGTCCCTGAGCTTTCCCTGGATCCAAATCGGAACCGACCTCCAGATCCCGATCGGGGTGACGATCGACCACCTCAGCAAAGTGATGCTTGTCGTGGTGACGACGATCGCGACACTCGTCTTCACATACTCGATCGGCTACATGAAGGCCGAGGAGGGATACTGGCGGTATTTTGCGGGGCTGGCCCTGTTCCTGTTTTCGATGCTGGGCATCGTGCTTGCCGACAATTTCATGATGATGTTCATCTTCTGGGAGCTCGTCGGGCTGAGCTCCTACATCCTCATCGGGCACTACTTCAAAAGGGACTCCGCCGCCGACGCGAGCAAGCAGGCATTCATCGTCAACCGGGTCGGGGATTTCGGGTTCCTGCTCGGCATCCTGTTCCTCTGGGCCGCGACCGGCACGCTGATGTTCGGCGAGCTCACGACGGGCGGCATCGCGGTCTTCGCGGCCAACCCGTTTTATCTCACCGTGGCGTGCGTGCTGGTCTTTTGCGGAACCGTTGGAAAGTCCGCGCAGATGCCGTTGCATGTCTGGCTTCCGAACTCGATGGAGGGCCCGACGCCGGTCTCCTCGCTTCTCCACGCCGCCACAATGGTCGCGGCGGGGGTCTACATGCTCGCGCGGATCTTCCCGATCCTCGCAGCCGCCCCCCCCGCGCTCGACGTGGTCGCGTGGGTCGGCGGCATCACCTGCTTCGGGGCGGCCCTGATGGCCACGCAGCAGGACGACATCAAGCGGATCCTCGCCTACTCCACGATCTCCCAGCTCGGCTACATGGTCCTGGGGATCGCCTCGGCACCGACTCCGGATGTGTCGATGTTCCACCTCTTCACGCACGCCTTCTTCAAGTGCCTTCTCTTCCTCTGCGCGGGATCGGTGATCGTTGGGATGCATCACGAGCAGAACATCTGGAAAATGGGGGCTCTGAAAAACAAGATGCCGTTCACGTTTCTGGCGATGGTCGCCGGCGCCCTGGCGCTGTCGGGATGCCCCTTCACGAGCGGCTACTTCAGCAAAGACCTGATCATCGCCTGGGCGGTCGTCAGGCATCCGTTCCTCGGCTGGCTTTCGGTCGCGACAGCCGGTCTCACCGCCTTCTACACGTTCCGCCTGGTGTTCGCGGTTTTCCTCGGCAAGCCGCGCGACGAGCACGCGAAACACGCCACGGAATCGCCGGCGGTCATGCTCGTCCCGCTCGCCTGTCTCGCGCTCCCCGCCCTCGTCGCCGGATTCCCCTTCATCGAGAAAATCTTTTTCCATGTCGCGGATCCTGAGGAGGTGCCCTTTCTTCTTCATCCGGCGCTTTACGCGCTGTTCTTTGGCGGGGTGGCGCTGGCCTGGACGCTCTACGGGAATGCGGCCAAAGACCCTGTCCGCATCCCGTTTTTTGCCAACCGGCTCTATATCGATGACCTCTACGATTGGATGGTGAAACACATCCAGGATGGCGGCGCGGCGGTCCTTTCGTGGGCCGACCGGTGGATCGTGGATCTCCTCGTCGTCCAGGTTCCGAGCAAAATCGCGTGGGCCGGCGGGTTCGTGCTCCGGTTCCTCCAGATCGGGAACATCCAGGCATATGCCTTTTTCTTCGGTGCCGGCGTGGTTGGGCTCCTTTACCTTTTGATTTTCCGATGAGCGCGATCAGCCCACTTCTCGTCCTGATTCTCGTCCCGATCCTCGGGGCCGCATTCATTTTGGTTGGCTCGAACGCCCGGGCCACGGCGCTCGTGGCATCTGCGGCCAATCTTTTCTTCACGCTCGTCCTCGCCGCCTCGTATCTCGGCAGGCCGGGGACCGACCACTACCATTTTGTTTCCACGGTGCCGGTGATTCCCTCGATGGGGATCGCGTTTACGCTCGGGGCCGACGGCCTGAGCCTGGTCATGCTTCTGCTGGCCGCGCTCGTGACGTCCGCCGCCGTGGCGGTGGCCCGGACACCGGACAAAAATGCCGCCTGGTTTTACGCGTCGCTCCTGTTCATTTCGGCGGGAGGCATCGGGGCCTTCGCTTCCATCGATCTCTTTTTCTTTTACATGTTCCACGAGCTGGCCCTCATCCCGACATTCCTTTTGATCGGGATTTGGGGTTCCGGGGACCGGCAGGCGGCGGCCTGGAAGGCCACGATCTACCTCGCCCTTGGCAGTTTTGTCCTTCTTCTGGGGCTGATCGGGCTCTACCTGATCCAGCCCGAGGGGATGCGGACATACGATCTCCGGGCGATTGTCGGCCTCGCCGACGCCGGGTTGCTCGCGGATGGCAACTGGGTTTACCTGCTCCTGCTCGCCGGGTTCGGCATCCTTGTTTCGTTGTTCCCCTTCCACACATGGGCACCGCAGGCTTACGCGAGCGCCCCGGCTCCGGCGGCCATGCTCCATGCCGGGGTCTTGAAAAAGTTCGGCCTCTACGGCCTGATCCGCATCGCGGCCCCCGTGCTTCCCGAGGCCGTCACGAGATACTCGAACCTGCTGCTCGTGCTCCTCGTTGGGAACATCCTCTATGTCGGGTATGTGACCGTCTCGCAGCGGAAGCTCGACTGGATGCTCGGCTATTCGAGCGTGATGCACATGGGCTACATCTTTCTCGGGTTCGCCGCGCTGAACGTCCTCAGCGTCACGGGGGCTTCCGTGATGCTCTTTGCCCACGGCCTTTCGATCGCGGCCCTGTTTGCGCTGAGCGGAGAGCTTCGCGAGCGCACCGGAACGCTCGACTTTGCCGAGCTGGGCGGGTTCGCGAAACCGATGCCCGCGTTCGGCCTGCTCTTCGGGTTCGCCGCCTTCGCGGCCATCGGCCTGCCGGGCTTCGTGGGCTTTGTTGGCGAGCTGCTTGTCTTTTTCGGATCCTTTGTCGGCGGGGTGCCCCTCATGGGATCGATGGATGGAAAGGAGCTTTTCCAACTCAACAATTTTCAAGTTGCCACGATCTGCGCCGCCTGGGGGGTTGTGATCTCCGCCGTCTACATGCTCCGTGCCTACCGTCGCATTTTCTTCGGGCCCCTTGATGACCGGTGGGCCGGACTCCGGGAAATCTCCGGCCCCGCCCGTGTCGCCATCGTCGCGCTGATCGTGGTGATGCTGGTCACCGGGTTCTTCCCGCAGCTGCTCCTCCAACTCATCGAATCCGCTTCGATATGGTCATGATCTCCGCTCTCGCGCTCGAAATCTGTGTTGTTTGCGTGGGCATCCTGCTGCTCATGGCCGATGCCTTTTACGTGCATGCCGACAAGCGCTCGCTGGCCTATGGCGGGATTTTCGGCCTGCTCATGGTTTTCGCGATGACGTTTTTCATCCGGCCGGTCCCGGCCGACTACACGGGATTTTACACCAACGATGACCTCGGGCTGCTCTTCAAACGGTTCGCGCTGCTTTCCACCATCCTGACCCTGGTCCTCTCGGTCGAATACGCTCCGACCGTCGAGCGGTTCATCCCGGGCTCGAAACCCGGTGCCGGGCTCGGGGAATTTTTTGTCCTTCCGGTTTTCACCTGCGCGGGCCTGATGTGGATGGCCTCTGCGTCCGACTTCGTGATGATCTTTTGCGCGCTCGAGCTCGTCACGATATCGTTCTACATCCAGGTCGCCTACATGAGGAAAAGCACGGCCAGCCTGGAGGCGGGGACAAAATACCTGATCCTCGGGGCGCTCTCGACCGGGTTCCTTGTTTACGGCATCACATGGATTTTCGGAATGACCGGGCAGACCGGCCTGCGCGGGGTTTCGATGGTTCTCGGGTTTGTCCCCCAGGCCAGCCAGTCCGCCCTGCTGTTCGGCATCGGGCTGGTGCTGGTGGCGCTCGGTTTCAAGGTGGCGGCCGCGCCGTTCCAGTTCTGGGTTCCGGATGTCTACCAGGGTGCCCCGACGCCCGTGACCGCGTTTCTCTCCGTCGGTTCGAAGGCGGCGGGATTCGTCGTGTTGATGAGGGTGATCGAGCCGTTTTTGGCGGTCCCCGAGATCGAGACCAAACTCGTCGCCGCCTTGCAGATTCTCGCGGGCCTGACCCTGGTTTACGGCAATCTTGCCGCCATGCCGCAAACAAACCTCAAGCGCCTGCTGGGATATTCGAGCATCGCGCACGCCGGTTACCTCCTGGTTGGCGTCGCGAGCGTGGGTTCCCCTGCCGCCGGGCGCGCGGTTGTCTTTTACTTGCTCGCTTACCTTTTGATGACGTTCCTGGCGTTTCTGGTTCTCGTTCCCGTCGCGAAGGCCGCCGGCGGGGACGATATTTCGGATTTCAACGGCCTCGGGCGACGCTCCCGCGGCCTGGCCCTGGCCATGCTGATCTCGATGCTTTCCCTCGCCGGCCTGCCGTTCACGGTCGGCTTCATCGGAAAGTTTTTCATCTTCGAGGCGGCCATGCGGGAACAGCATTACCTGCTGGTCGCCGTAGGTCTCGTGACCGTCGCCTGCGGGTTCTACTACTACCTCAAGGTCATCCGCGCGATGTATTGGCAGCCGGCCCCGGCGGATGCCCCGCCGGTCGTCGTCTCGCCGCTCACCCGCATTGCCGCAGCCGTTCTGGCCGCACTGATCCTCATCGTCGGAATCTTCCCGAAACCTGTCCTCCAAATCCTGCCCTAACATATGCCCGTCCTCGACAAACCGCTCAGCGAACTCCAGACCTACCGCGGAATCAACCCGAAGCCCGCAGATTTCGACCAATACTGGTCGCGGGCGCTCGCGGACCTCGATGCCACGGATCCCAACCCCGAGCTGGTTCCCTGCGATGCCCTGGGAGCGAGGGGCGTCGAGACGTTCGACCTTTTTTTCACGGGTGTTGACGGAGCGCGCATCTACGCGAAATACCTGCGGCCGCAGCAGCCGGCTGAGCCCGGTCCGGGTCTCCTGCTGTTTCATGGCTACACCGGACACAGCGGAGACTGGCAGGACAAGCTTCCTTACGTGGGGCAGGGCATGGCCGTGGCGGGACTCGACTGCCGCGGTCAGGGCGGACGCAGCCAGGATCCCGGAGGGGTTCGCGGAAACACCCATCACGGCCACATCATCCGCGGACTCGACGAGTCGCCGGACAAACTCCTTTTCCGCCAGATCTTTTTGGACACCGTCCAGCTCGCACGCGTGCTTTCCGGGTTTCCGGAAGTCACCGAACTGAACTGCATGGGCGGCTCGCAGGGCGGGGCGCTCGCGATCGCCTGCGCCGCGCTCGAACCCCGCATCAAACGCTGCGTCTCGATGTTCCCCTTCCTCTCCGACTACAAGCGCGTCTGGGAGATGGACCTCGCCAAGGATGCCTACACCGAGCTAAGAACTTACCTGCGGATGTTCGATCCGCTCCACCAGCGCGAGGAGGAAATCTTCAACACGCTCGGCTACATCGACGTCCACCACCTGGCCCCGCGCATCAAAGCCCGCGTGCTCATGGCCCTGACCCTGATGGACAACATCTGCCCTCCCTCGACCCAGTTCGCGGTCTTCAACAATCTTGTCACGAAAAAGGAATCCTCCATCTATCCCGACTACGGGCACGAGGGCCTGCCGGGCTTCGGCGATCGCGCGTTCCGGTTCCTGACCGCACCGTAGGCGGAGCCGGAGCTCTGCGGCAGTTGCGCCAGAAAGCGCTGCCCGCGCTAAGGAGATTCCAGCACGCATTCGTTCCCCCCGGAAATCTCCGAGATCGTCGCCGTCCCGTCCTTCTTCAGGACGATAAGATGGTCGTGAAAGGCCTTGAGCGTGCTGCGGTGGCCGATGCTGACGAAAGAAATCCCCAGTTCGCGCAGGTTTCGGTAGAGCACGCGCTCGTTTTCCTCGTCGAGCGAGCTGGTGGCCTCGTCGAGAAATGCGAGCACGGGCTTGCGCAGGAATATCCGGGCGAAGGAAACCCGCTGCTGCTCGCCGAGCGAGAGGATGTTCGTCCAGTCCATGTGGCGTCCGAAGTCGCCGTCCACGCGGTCCAGGACCTCGGTGAAGTTGACTTTTTTCAGGGCGTCCCGGATCAGCCGGTCGTCCACGCTTTCGCCGTTCTGCGGGTAGACGAGTTGCTCGCGGAGGCTGCCCTGCACCATGTAAGGGCGCTGGGAGAGGAAGATCAGGTCGTTGAGGTTCGGGCGTTCGATGCTGCCGTCGCCGCTCTGCCACAGGCCGGCGATGGTCCTGAGCAGGGAGCTTTTGCCGGTGCCGCTGGCACCCATGATGAGGACGCTCTTCCCGGGCGGAAGGGCGAAGGTCAGATGCCGGGCGAGCGTCTTCCCCGCATCGGGCGTCTGCACGGTGAGGTCCGTCAGTTTGAGCCCGAGCGCGCTCTCGTCCACCTCGACCTGCGGCTCCTTTTCCCTCAAAGCATCCTCGGCGTCGAAATCGTCCAGCTCATCCCAGAGGTCTCCGAGACGCTTGAGGCCGGCTGCGAACGCGCTGAGGCCGTCGAACTGCGCGACGATGACGCTGAGGGCCATGAGCACCTGGGCGAAGGCACCCTCCGCCTGCGTCACCACGCCGAACTCGACCGCCCCCCGGATGAACATCGGCCCCACGATCAGCGTCGGGATCACCAGGGCGACGTAGTTGTAGCTGTTCGTGAAAAAGCCGAGGGTCCGATTCCAGGCGATGATCCGCATGGTGTTCGCGACGACTTCGGCGAACCGGTCGACCAGATCGCGGTGCTCGCGGTTTTCCCCCCGGAAAAACGCGATGCTCTCCGCGTTGTCGCGGATGCGGATGAGGGCGTAACGGAAATCCGCCTCCTTCTGGTATTGCTTGAAATGCAGCCCGACCAGGCGCTTTCCGATGAACAGGGAGAGGCCCGTGCCCAGCGTCGCATAGACGAAGAGGGCCGAAGGCAGCTGCCACGAGATCGTCCAGAGCACGCCGAGGAACGCGCAGAGAGTCACGAGGGAATTGATCGTCGTGAGCAGGTAGCCGAGCACGCCGGTGGTGAACGATTTCACGTCTTCGGAAATCCGTTGGTCCGGGTTGTCCACCCTCGCCGAAGTGCGCAGGCGGTAGTAGGCGCGGTTGAAAAAGTAGCGCTTCACCAGCAGGTGGGTCATCCACTGCCGCCAGCGGAGCGAGAGCCGTCCGGCGACATACTGGTAGTAGACCCCCACCGGAACGGCGAGGCCGAATGTGGCGATGTAGATCCAGAGGTGGTGGTAGAAGCCGGCGGTATCCCGTTGGGCCAGCGACGTGATGAAGTTTCTTCCCGCGTAGCTCACGAGCACCTGCACGACGCCGATGGCGAGACAAAGGCCGAGCATGGCGAGCACCAGACCCCGCGTTCCCCGGCGGTTTCCTTTGATGAAAAATTCGGTGGCGAGCTGGCTTATCCTCCTGATGAGGTTTGGGATCGAGGGCGTGGGGGGAGGAGGGGCTTCTGCCACGGTGCCCAGTTTGTGGCATGGCACGGCTTTTCGCAATGCCGGGATTTCAGCGTCCGACAATTCCGGCGCGATCAAACGGGGCGCGATTTCCGCCCGCTACGGTTGCCCCGGCGGAGGGGTTGCCTGTAGGTTGCCAGGGTCGCCATGTTGCACTCCATCCTCTCCGAGAACCGCAGGACCTTGTCGCTGGCGGTCCCGATTGTCACGGGCCACATCGGCCAGATGCTCATGGGGCTGGTGGATTCAATGTTGGTCGGGCGGGTCGGGGTGGTGCCGCTGGGGGCGTGCGCGTTTGCCAACACCCTGCTTTCCGTGCCGCTGGTCTTCGGGTTCGGCGTGCTCTCCGCCGTGAGCGTGCGGGCGTCGCACTCGCATGGAGGCGGACGCCCACGCGAGGCGGGGGAAAGCGTCCGGGGCGGGGTCGCCGTGGCGCTGGTGATTTCTGTGCCGGTGCTCCTCGCGCTCCACGGGATCCTCCCGCACATCGGCATCTTCGGCCAGCCGACGGACGTCAACGGCGCGGTCGGCGGGTATCTGATCATCTGCGGGTGGTCGCTTGTCCCGGTCTTCCTGACTTGCGCGAGCAAAAATTTCTGCGAGGCGCTCGGTCGTCCGTGGGAACCGTTTTGGATCATGATGGCCGGGGTTGCGCTCAACGCGTTGCTGGCATGGATTTTGATCTTTGGGAACTGGGGGGCTCCCGCGATGGGGCTCGAGGGGGCCGCAGTGGCCACACTGTTCGCAAGAACCGCCGTCATGGCGGCCATGTTCGCTTATCCGGCCCTCTCCCGCACGCTGCGCGCGGCCTGGCCATCAGGCTGGTTTGCCGGCGGAGTGCGGGCATCCATCGGGCGGATCCTGGCCATCGGCCTGCCAGCCGGAGGGCTTCATCTCTGCGAGGTCAGCGGCTTTGCGTTCGGGTCGCTGATGATGGGGTGGATCGGCGTGGTTCCCCTGGCGGCCCACCAGATCGCGATCACCTGCGCCGCCACGACATTCATGGTCCCACTCGGGCTTTCGCAGGCGGTCTGCGTCCGTGTCGGCCAGTCGCGCGGGGCCGGGAGGACGGAACGGCTCCGCCCGATTATTTTCGGGGCACTCGGCCTGGCGGTGTCGTTCATGAGTGTGTTCGTCCTGGTGTTCATGGTGTGCGGAACATCGATTGCCGGGTGGTTTGTCGCGGATCCTGCGGTCGTGTTCCTGACCTCCCAACTGCTGCTCATCGCGGGGGTTTTCCAGATTTTCGACGGCATCCAGGTCGTGTCATCCGGTGCCCTGCGCGGGTTCGAGGACACGCGGATGCCGATGTTCATCGGGATCCTTTCCTACTGGGTCGTGGCGCTGCCGGTCTCGTGGTTCGCCGGCTTCGTCCTCGGCTGGGGAGCACGGGGTGTGTGGTTCGGGTTTGTGGTCGGGCTGGCGGTGGCTGCGGCCGCGCTGCTCTCGCGGGTTCTCTGGAAGCTTTCCAGGAGGGCGGATGGCGCGTGAGCGAAGGATCAATCACGCGGCGGATCCGCAGCCGCCCGGCCCCATTGCGCCGTGGGGGCCGCGATCCATCCGAGCGGATGTTTCCACGACCTTTTCGCCGACCCCGCAATCGGGGAGCGATGCCGCAGGCTCAGAGTTTGAGCTTCACCATCGCGGCGTGCTCCTCATCCGAGCAGGCGGCGTTCAGCGGCACGTCGGTCTCCAGCGTGGATTCCCGCACGAGCCCGTTCGAGAGAAGGTAGCTTTCGAGTTCCTCGCCGCTGAGATCCGGCAGCATCACGCCATCGACCACCACGCACGGCGAGAGCGGCTGGCCGCTGAGCTGCTCCATCTCGAAGCGGAATTCGGGATTCAAAATGATGTCCTTTTCGACGTAGGGAATGTCATACTTCGAGAGGACGGCGCGGACGCCTTTGCTCCAGCCGCAATGGGTTTTCAGATAGGCGGTGATTTCGGGTTTGCTCATGGTCGTTGGTGGATGCGGCGCAATGTAACGGCAAATTGACCGGAGTCAAATTCTCTCGCGGTTTCCCGCGCCCGCGAGCTTCCCCCCGGTTTTCCGCCCGCGATGCCACGGCGGCGACATTTCGCGTGTTTTTCGATTTCCCGCAGGCATAATCAGCGCCAATGAAAATCCTCGTCACCGGTTCCTCCGGCCTCATCGGCTCGGAGGTTTCTTTGTTTTTTGCGCGCCAGGGATGCGCGATCCACGGTCTCGACAACAACCAGCGGGCGGTTTTCTTCGGCCCGCAGGGAGACACCCGCTGGAACCAGGAGCGGCTGTCGGAATCGATCTCCGGCTACACCCACCACGAACTCGACATCCGCGACCGGAAAGGCGTTCTCGAACTCGTTGCCTGGCTGGAGCCGGATGCCATCATCCACGCGGCGGCGCAGCCCTCGCACGACCGGGCGGCGGCGATCCCGTTCGACGACTTTGACACGAATGCCGTCGGCACCCTGAACCTGCTCGAGGCGGCGCGGCGCTCCTGCCCGGAATCGCCGTTTATCCACATGTCCACGAACAAGGTCTACGGCGACCGCCCGAACACCATCGCCCTGGCCGAGCACGATACCCGGTGGGACTACGCCGACCCGGCCTACGAAAACGGGATCGCGGAGGACTTTCCCATCGACCAGTCAAAGCACTCGCTCTTCGGCGCATCGAAGGTTGCGGCCGACGTGATGGTCCAGGAATACGGACGGTATTTCGGGATGCCGACGTGCTGCCTTCGCGGGGGATGCCTCACGGGCCCGAACCATTCGGGGGTCGAGCTCCACGGCTTCCTCTCCTACCTGGTCAAATGCAACCTCGAAGGGCGCGAATACAAGGTTTTTGGCTACAAGGGAAAGCAGGTGCGCGACAACATCCACAGCGAGGATGTCGCCCGGTTCATGTGGGCGTTCTTCCAGGCTCCCCGCGTGGCCGGGGTTTACAATCTTGGAGGCGGCAAGGCGAACTCCTGCTCGATCCTCGAGGCCTTCCATCTCACCGAAAATTTCAGCGGGAAAAAGCAGGTCTTCTCCTATGTGGATGAAAACCGCATCGGCGACCACATCTGCTACTACAGCGACCTGCGCAAAATGCGCGCCCACTACCCCTCCTGGGATATTTCCGTTTCGCTGGAAGAAACGATCCGGCAGATCGTGGGTGCCTGGCAGGCCAGGCTGAAAAGCTAACAACGATGGTATCGGGAGGCTGACGGGTTTGGGAAGCCCACTAAAAGTCTCGCATGCGCAGCCACCCGTGCTTATAATGCCCGGTTCGGTGAAGACGATTCTCACAGCGGCCCTCTTGTTCGCCTCCGTCGTGTCCGGGATTTCCCAGACGCAGGAAGCCAAGCTCGTCGACCGCATCATGCGGCCGGACATGGGGCTGGGAAATCCCATGAGAAACAAAAATTTCGAGGGCACCGCCGCAGTCCCGCTCCGGGCTTCCCCGGCGGCCGGGCGGGCGTTCTCCGGTGTCAGGGACGCCTCCGTAAAAGACTTTTCCACGCGGTCGTTTTTCGGGCTGAAAAACCCTTGGTTTGGCGGCAAGGTTTTCGCCGCGAAGGCTGCGGCCCAGATGTCGCTTTACGACGTGAAGCAGGCGGGGTTCAACAAAACCGCGGTTGCCGCCGGTTTCTACGGGGCCACGAACGCCGCCAGTTTCGGCTCCCCGGTCGTGCCTGTGCCGACGTATGTCCCGGCCCCCGCAGCCCCGGGATCCGTGAGCCGGATTTCGGATAAAATCAACGAGAAGATGACGATCGACGAGGTGCGGGATTTGCTGAACAAAAACCGCTGAGTTCTCCGATGGCGACGCTCTCCACCCTCATCTGCGGCTGCGCGAAAATCCACAGCGAATCCGAGCTGGAAGCCAAACTGGCCCTCGGTCGCCCGCTCCGCGTCAAGCTCGGCGTGGATCCGACCGCCCCCGACATCCACCTCGGCCACGGGGTCGTGCTCTCGAAGCTCCGGGATTTCCAGGATGCGGGGCACGACGCGATCCTCATCATCGGGGATTTCACCGCCATGATCGGGGACCCGAGCGGGCGCTCGGCCACGCGCCCGCAGCTCAGCCACGACCAGGTTCTCGCGAATGCCAGGAGCTACCAGGAACAGGCGTTCAAAATCCTGACCCGCGAACGCGCCAAGATCGTTTTCAACGGCGAGTGGTTCGAGGCGATGAGCTTCGAGGAGGTGATCAAGCTCAACAGCCGCGTGACGCTCCAGCAAATGCTGGTCCGGGAGGATTTCCGCGAGCGCCTCGACAAAGGCCAGCCGATCCGCGCCCACGAGATCCAGTATCCGATCATGCAGGGGTGGGATTCCGTGATGGTCAAAGCCGATGTCGAGCTCGGCGGGACCGACCAGCTTTTCAATATCATGGTCGGTCGCGACCTCCAGCGCGAGGAGGGCCAGCCCCAGCAGGTCGCCATGACGATGCCGATCCTCGAAGGGCTCGACGGGCATCAGAAAATGAGCAAGAGCCTCGGGAATTATGTCGCCCTCAACGAACCGCCGGGGGACATGTTCGGAAAGATCATGAGCATCAGCGACGATCTCATGGCGCGCTACTACGACATCCTCCTCCGCGAACCGGTCCCGGCGGGCAGCCACCCGATGGACGCCAAGAAATCCCTCGCCCGGCGGATCACCGCGCGCTTCCACGACGCGGACGCCGCCGCCCACGCGCTCGAGGAATTCAACAGGCGGTTCAGCACCCGCGACCTGGATTCCGCCGAACTCCCGGATTACACCCCCGGCCCGGCGCGGGATTTTGTCGGTTTGGTCGTCGAGGCCTACGCGCAGTGCTTCCAGATCGCCCGCTCAAGATCCGATGCCCGCCGCCTCATCGAGGGCGGGAGCGTCCAGTGGCGAGGGGAGAAAGTCTCCGACGTAAAAGCCGCCCTCGCGCCAGGCGGGGCCGGAGTCCTCAAACTCGACAAGACGCACGCCGTCAGAATCAAGGGCTGAGTTTTGGCCCAAATCCGCGCGCGACGCCAACGATGGGAGGGCGAACCTTTGCCATGCCCGCTTCCCAGCAGGTCATGCCCTGACGGGCTGCCTGCGGCAGGCTTCCCCGCAAGCCTCCCGGCTGCCGGTGGTGTGTGAGCCCATTTATTACGGCTCAGACGGAGCTTCGCCCTCCCGGGACGGAGCTTCGCCCTCCCTCTCATTTCTTCCCTTACCCGCGGATTTGGGGAACAGAAAATCAAACTCGAAAGCCGCCGCGTTCCACAGGTTGTTTCCCTCTTGGCCGGGCGGGCCGTGTAGGGTATGGTCTGCCCATGACCGCTCTCAGAAAGCCAGATCTCGTCGGGTTGGAAGACTACCTTGCAACCGAGGCGGATGCCCCGGTGAAGAGCGAGTTTCTGGCCGGCGAGGTCTATGCCATGGCTGGCTGCACCGCAGTTCACAACCAGCTCGCAGGCGCCTTGTATGCGGCCTTTCTGGCCCACCTCAAAGGAAAGCCCTGCCGGACGTTCATCAGCGACATGAAGGTAAAGCTTCGCTACGACGAAGAGGACACCGTTTATTACCCGGATGTGATGGTGGACTGCTCCGGGCTCGTTCCGGATGCGGTCCTCGCGACAGATCCGACCGTGGTGGTCGAGGTCCTCTCGCAATCCACAGAACGCACAGACCGCCGGGAAAAGTGGTTCCTCTACCGGAACATTCCGGCCCTCCAGGAATACGTTCTCATCGACCAGAGCCGCCCCGAGGTCACGGTCTTCCGGCGCTCCGCCCACTGGTCGGCGGAAGTCCTCGACTCGCCGGACGCCGTCGTGGACATCCAGTCCATCGGATTCCGATGCACAGTCGGCGACATCTACGCCGGAGTCCCTCTCCCGGGAGAAAAGCTCCGGCCTTCGCCGCGGGAGTTGAGATGAAAGCGGCACCCTTGGCTGGTCTGCGGCGTCGCGCATGCATTGCTCCTCGACGCCTGGAAAGCGGCCGACCGCTGGTGCGTCGGACGTATTAATCAAGGAACGGGCACGGCACAGTCGGAGGCTGGCGGTGGACGGGACTTCTTCGGTCTTCATCGTGCTCAGCAGGGACCGGCCAGTCAGGATTACGCATAACACTGAATAGGCATTGTGTTATCGGAGGCGAAAAATATCGTCCGCTTACCTCGAAGCGGGTCCGACAACGCACCGGACTCTCAATCGAAGGTGCACATCCTCCGTCCCATGCAGCCAACCATTCCAAGTTCTTTTCCCGGCGATCAACATCACAAAACTTCAAGACTCGCAAGGTCTCCGGTGTGGAACTTTTTCTTCATGTTTGGTCTGTCGGTGGTGGCTCAATCACAGACGGTCCCGGTCACCAGGTTCGCTGACAGTCTCAGGGCGACTCCTCAGCGGGATTTGGGCAAACCGCTTGATAAAGCCGACATCGAAGAGGGCGGAGGAAAATGGATCGCAGCGAAGAGCATCGTCACGGTGAAAGATGGGGTTTCCGCCAACGGACCGGGCGCGTCTCAACTTTCATTTCCGGTGATAGCCGGCAGGATTCATGTTGAAGCCGATGTGGATGCACGGGGTACGAGTTGGACAGGTTTGGCCCTGGGGAGGGAAAAACTTAGTGAGATGTTCTGGCGGAACCTGGCCGTCATGGTTACCATAACCGGCGACGGTCGATACAATCTCTTTGTGGCCGGAAAGAATTTGATCGCCACACCCGGGCCGGGCTTGGTCCACACGGACAGCTCAAACCATGTCGAATTGGATTTGGATACCACCACTCGAATGGTGACCATTCGAATCAATGGCAAGGTGGCTCTCGAAAATTCAGCATTGCCACCGGAGGCACAGTTGAGCGGCTTATCGGCTGCGGGCTTTCATTTTCACGAACCGGTTGTCGCAAATGTGCCGGTCGTGAGCAATTTCAAGGTCGGCTTGGTCAGTCTCTCGGCGACGGCATTTGCGCCGCTTGATTACAGCATGTTTTTTGTGACGCCTGGAGCAGATACGACGCTGCAGTGGAAGATTGGCAGTCCGGGGCCATCAAAAGAGGTGCCGTATGTGGTCAATGATTATTCCGGAAACCGGATCGACTCTGGAATTGCGAGTCAAGGGGCTGACGGAACACTAAGTTTGAATCGGGTTTTTAAGCGGGGCTACTTTGAAGTGATATTTCCGCTGGCCGCAGAAAGCTTTGGCATCGTGAGTCTCGAGCCTCACACCGGACCCGTCGATCCATTCTTCGGGGTTGATGCCTCGATGACTTCCTTGGAATTGGATCCCGAGCGCAGGATCGGGCTGGTGAAAATCATGTCTCGCACAGGCCTGTCGATCGCGCGAGAGAGATCGAGTGCGATCTTTGGAAAAGGACCGGGTGAGTACAACTGGGAGGGGGGAGGGCGAAAGATGGAGTCGTTGCGGAAAATTTATGCCGACCACCATGTGCGGGTCCTCGATATCGTCATGCGTGACGAAGCGAAGTTCGGCATGGTGAAGGGCCAGGTTTTTCCCCAGAGCCTTGCGATTATGGCTTCCGAGTGGAGCGGCGTGGCCAGACACTGGGAGAATGTTTGGGGCGGATTGGAGGTCTATAATGAGTCTGATCTGACGGTTGCTCCGGCCGATCAATACGTTCCGATGGTCAAGGCCATCAGCTATGCGTTGAAGGAAGCCGACTCCAAAGTTCCCCTTGTTGGCGGTGTTTTGGCGACTATGCCACCCGGTCCATATTTCACCACCTGTGCGGAGAATGGGATGTTGGACGACTCGGACGCCGTGAGTTTCCATTCGTATGATTCCACTCCCAACATGGAGAAAATGATAGGTCTGTATCGGGAGTGGTTGAAAAGCTCGGCCAAGGAGAATATGCCGCTCTGGCTCTCTGAATACGGAAAGTCCTGGGTGAGTGGACCGGCTCGTCCTCCTCAGGATCAAGACGCTGTCACCGCCATGGAGATATCCGGAATGGGGATTGAATCGATGGCTTGTGGTGTCGCCCGAATTTTCCCCTTCGTCCTCACCTACTACGAGGAAGGGCTCAAGAACTTCGGTATGTTTGGGCGGGAAGCAAGCCCCCTGCGCAGCATGGCCGCCTATGCGAATACGGCATCGAATCTCGCGGGGAAAAAATACCTGGGTGACCTGAAGGGAGTCGGAGGATCCATCAAACGCGCACGTGTCTTTGGAGATCCATCCGGTGGGGAACGCGTCGTGGTGCTCTATACCGGCGTCGTTGATTCCAGGGCGCTTGTTTCACTCCCGATCACTGTGAAAAGAATTGCAGGATCGGACGGCCGGGAGCTTCAACTCGTCGACGGAAAGATTCCGGTGCCCGATGGCATCGGTTTTCTTTGGGCCGATGAGGAGGAGATTGGCGGAAGGTTGGACTCCGCCACGGAGGCGGCACGGCTCTACAAAATTGGCCGGAACCCTCTGACGCATGAGCGGCGCGCTTCCCCGATTGTTCTTCAGCTCCTCGCGCAGAACACTCCGGCTCGAGCTTCCACGAGGCGATATTTGGTGACCCAGGAAACTGCGAAAACCCTGCCGATCACGGTTCGCATCCACAATCTTTCCAAAGGTCCACTCGACGTCACTCCGGAGCTGACCCTTCCGGGCGGCACATCGGCAAAGAAAGAGAGCGTATCGGTCCCCGCAATGGGATTAGTGGATGTCGACTGGAAGTTGGATGCTTCGACGGCGTTGGACATCGCCAAGACGAAGTTCGTCACTGTCACGGCGAAGTCGTCGGCCGGCACGCCACCTTCCCCGCTGGCGGTTCCCCTGGTCATGGAGGGTGACCTGGAGCAACATCTCTCCGCTCACCTGAATAAATCCCCGCTTCCCATCGCGGATTCTGCCAATTGGCGGCCAAATCAGAGCAAGGGCAAGACGAATTTCTCGGCGCTGTCGGACGGGGTTCTGCGCGCAACAAGCACCTTCGAGGGCAACCCCGGCAACCGGGGATTATGGACATTCCCACGATTCACCCTGCCCAAACCGATCGATCCTTCGGACAATTACGGCATTCTGATCAGGGCGAGGGTATCAGGCGGTCGGGCACCGGCGATAATCGCGAAGACTGGCGTTGACGGGGCGAGTGAAGGCATTCCTTTTTGGGCTCCGGAGATTTTCCCGGGAGATGGAGAGTGGCACGTTGCCTACATTCCTTTTGCAGAATTCAAGCCGGGGCCGGCGGCGGTTGGAAACCAGAATTCCCGACTTGATCCATCGACCTGGAGGGTCTTGGAGATCGGCGGGAGAAGCCTGTCGTTGGAGTATACACTGGAGATAAGCCACTTGTTTTTAGTCGGAGGCTCTGGGGGCGCCGATTGATGCGGTTTTTTTCCTGTTTAATCAAATGAGCGTTACGAACAGATGGTCCGTTTCCGAGTGCGGCGAATTACGTTTTGGTGGCAGAGTTATCCTCTCCGATTTAACCTCGCGCCTCGAGCTCGCGGATGGTTCCGTTGCCGTCGGCGCGGTTTTTGCGAACAAGGAACCAAGGGATCGCTGTATGGTGGAGTTCGACAAGATCACTATTGCCCACGAATGGGAGGAGCGTGACAAGTGGTTCAGGGTCCGTACCGTCATCCGCAACGATGGCCCGACGGCTGCTCATATTCGCTTTGTCGAGCCCTTCACCGGCGTTCTGGGTTCAGAATGGGACAGAATATTTGTGCAGAGCGAAACCATGACGAAGAAGGTTGGAATTTTTGAGTTCAAAGGATCTTTCGAGTCTCACATGTGTGTTGCACTTTCCGAATCCAATGACGAAGAGGGCTTGCTTGTTGGATTTGAGAATTTGAGCGACGCTTTCTATCGCTTTTCCCTGAATGCAGACGGTCGCAGGATGTCTCCCGTCTGTCCTCGCGAAGACATCGCCCTCGAGCCCGGCACTGAATTGGAGATCTCTCCCCTCTTGATCGGGGCAGGGCTGGGAATGAGTGGCTTGCTCGACCGGTATGCGGAGGCGACGGCGCGAAAGCTCGCCGCCAGGGCGTCTTCGGAGACCGTTTCCGGCTGGTGTAGCTGGTATCACTATTACGGCTGTGAGACGGAGAACGATATTCTCGACAATGCGCGGGCCCTGAAGTCATCGCCCCTGGGGGGACTCATCAGAGTTATTCAGATTGATGAAGGCTGGAACCGCCCCGGAAATGATGCGCAACGGATCTGGGGCGACTGGCAGCCCGGCGGAAAATTTCCGAGGGGAATGAAGAGCCTGGCGGATGAGATCCATGCCTTGGGCTTTCAAGCCGGACTGTGGCTGGCACCCTTTAGTGCCGATCCGGCAAGTGCCCTCGTCGCAGAGCACCCCGACTGGCTTATCCAGACCAAGAATCGACAAGGCGGCCTTCTCAATGCCGGAGGTCCGGCTGAGGTAAAGGGACTGGACTTGACAAATCCGGAGGTTCTGAACTGGCTGGAGGAGACTTTTAACCGCGTTTTTCACGAGTGGGGCTTTGATTACGTGAAAATCGATTTTCTGATGCACGGTGTTTCGGAAGGGCGAAGGTTCGATCCCACCAAGACGACGGCCGAGGCCTTCAGGATGGGTATGGAAGTGATCCGACGCTGTGCGGGGGAAGAAAAATTTGTTCTGGCCTGCGGAAGCCCGCTCGGTCCTGCCATTGGGCTCTGTGATGCGATGCGCATCGGGCCCGACGTGGGCGGCCGCTGGTACTCCCCCATCAATCTGGCGGAATGGCCGCAGGGGAACTGCAGTATTCGCGCGGCAGCCTATCCGACATTTTATCGGCAGTGGATGCACGAGGTCTGGTGGCGGAACGACCCGGATTGTTTGCTGGCTCGCGACACGTCCGTTTCTTACGAGATTGCAGCGTTTGAACACATCAAGGCGGAACTGCCAACCACTGAGCTCGAGATTTCGGAAAGGGATTTTGGCCTCACTTTGAATGAAGCGGAATTCTGGGTCAGGGCTGTCTGGTTTACCGGGGGCTTGAGCGTGCTCTCCGAGGTCTGGAACGACCTGCCGCCCGAGCGCCAGCATTTGCTCCAACAAGCGTTCGCGCCCCACCGGCAGAAGGTCGGCTGGGAGAATTGCTTTCGTGATCCGGATCTGGCCGTGCTCCGATCAAAGGGCGGGCGGGCAATGGTTGGTCTCTTCAACCTCTCTGACGACTCGAAAAGCGTTGAAATCTCTGAAAATGCCTGCAAAAACGAGTCCTATAAGGAATGGCTCTCAGGAGAGACAATCTCCGTCCGGGGAGGACACTTTCCGCCTCTGCCGCCCAGGAGTGCTCGAATCTGGATCAAGTTCGTTGCGGTCCCGGACGACGCTCGTCTGCTTTGCCACATGGGAGGAATTTGACGAACTCTACACGGACAAAAGCCTCCCCGCCAATTCCGAGCGAAACAACCCAAAATTATTTGCCCATGAAACGACTCGATCAGAAAATCGCCGACATCCTCCGCGACCCCTCGGGCGCGAAGGATTTCATCATTGCGGACGCAAAAGATGCCGACATGGCCTTCGGTGTTACGGCACCGGGACCCCAGACGGGCTCCTGCCGACATGGCTACAACGAATCCGAGGGATGCTGGAAGACACTGGGGCAATACCTGGAGCAGATCCGGGCGGTGATCGCGCAGGACATCGTGGACATCATGCTCCTTTCCGCCTCGAATCTCGAGCGGCTTGCCATGCAGGAAAAACTGTTCGAGAATTCCGCCATCACCCCGGCTGCGAGGGCGAACGACACCTCGGATGTATGGGCGGTCCGCGGGGGGAAATATCCGACCGACCATCCGTCGCGCTCGTTCCGCACCGCGACGATCGAGCACATCAAATACGGACGTTTGACCGAGGATTGCTCGCAGCCATTCACGGGCGCGGACCTGGGCCTCTACTCGATCACGTTCACGAACAATATCGACTGGGATTACAAGGCCCTGAGTGACTTTCATGATTTCCGGATCGAGGCCGAGCGCAAACGCTTCCGCTATTTCTTGGAAGTGTTCAATCCGAACGTGAATCCGGGAATCGCCGACAAAAAGGTGGCGGGATTCCTGAACGACCACATCATCCGCACGCTCGCCGGTGTGACCGGGGTCGGCCGACCGGTTTTTCTGAAGATTCCCTACAACGGACCGGGACCGCTGGAAGAATTGGTGGCCTATGATCCCAAATTGATCGTTGGCATTCTGGGAGGGAGTTCCGGCACCACACTGGATGCATTCCAACTCATCCATGACGCGCAGAAGCACGGTGCGCGGGTGGCGCTTTTCGGGAGGAAAATCAACCTTTCCGAGCATCCGCTGGCCTTTATCGAACTGCTGCGAAGAATCGTGGATGGGCAAATCGCTCCGGTGGAGGCTGTCAAGGTTTACCACAGTGTTTTGCATCAGGGCGGAACCCGACCCCAGCGGACTCTTCAGCAGGATCTCCAGCTCACCAACAACAAGATGAGCTACAAGTAGACCCCGGTGACGGTTGCATGGATCGCGAGGGAACTGAACGCGGGAGTTCCCCAGACGCTCTGGAAAGCTTTGTGGGCTTCACGCCAAAAAAGCGATAATACGCGGGACCCCAATGTCGCAAATTTCGTTCTTGAAACCCCCGCCCGCCTGCGCGAGTGTCCCTGCTTCGTCACGGGCCGTGGCTCAGCTTGGTAGAGCGCTTGAATGGGGTTCAAGAGGTCGCGAGTTCGAATCTCGCCGGCCCGATTCCTTCTTACATACTGTAAATGATAAAGTTAAAGTTACAGAAAAATCGGTTCGGGCACTATGGGGCACTGACTGGTGCCCGAATAGTGCCCTTAAAAATAGCTGGCGTGCTACTATCCTGTAACACTCAAAGTTTCGGATAAATGCGCTTGATCTTGATCCGTGCTTGCGCGGTCGTGAACCGCCAGATGGTCTTGCTGGCACGGTTGTTTCTCTCGGCTTGCTCCGCTGATACCTCTCACAGACGTGCCCCGCGTCATCTTCCACCTCGACATGGACGCCTTCTACGCCTCCGTGGAGCAGCGCGACAACCCCTACCTCCGGGGTAGGCCCGTCATCGTCGGCTCGCCGCCCAACAAGCGTGGGGTGGTGTGCGCCGCCAGCTACGAGGCCCGGAAGTTCGGTGTCCGCTCCGCCATGCCGTCGAGGACGGCGCACAGACTCTGTCCCGCCGGGGTGTTCATCCGCCCGCGCATGGATGCCTACCGCACGGAGTCACATGCGATCATGGGGCTGCTGACCCGGTTTGGCGGTGCCGTCGAGCAGGTCAGCGTTGACGAGGCATACCTGGACATGAGCCACCGGTTCACGGCTTTCAACCCCAAGGCCGTCATGGGGCTCGGCCGGGAAATGAAGGACCTCATCCGCTCGGAGCGCCGCCTGACCGCCAGCATCGGCATCGGCTCCAACAAGCTCCTTGCCAAAATCGCCAGCGACCACGGCAAGCCAGACGGCCTCTTCTGCATCGGTGAGGAGGAGAAGGTGGAATTCCTGCGCCCGCTACCGGCATCAGTCATCCACGGCGTCGGGAAGGTGACGGCAGAGGTGCTGACCAAGGCAGGGCTGCACACGATTGGGGACCTCCAGGATTACCGGGGCGAGTTGCGGGCACTGGTGGGCTCCTACGCACCGATCCTCCGGCGCTATGCAATGGGGGAGGATGACCGTCCGCTCGAATACGACGGGGAGGTCAAGAGCGTGAGCGCCGAGGAAACCTTCGAGCGGGACACCGACGACCGCAGGGTGCTGGTGCCGGCGCTGAAGGACCAGGCCCGTGAGCTGGCGGAGAAGCTCGGTAAGGAGCGGCTGGCCGCACGGACGGTCCAGATCAAGGTCCGCTACAGCGACTTCACAACCCTCACCCGGCAGACCAGCGTCGAGGATCCCGTGGAGAGCGCCGGAGACATCTACGCCATCGCCTGTTCGATCCTGCGCCGTGAGCGGCTGGTGGACCGCCCCCTCCGGCTTCTCGGGCTGGGGGTCAGTGGCTTGGTTCCGCCGAGCCTGCAGATCCCTCTGCCGCTTTGAGAGTGGCAGGAAGCTCTACAGGTCAACGGGCATCATTTGGCCGTCGGGACAACCGCTGGTTGGCCCGTCAGAGGAGGGCCTGCCCGTGCTCCTCCCCGACGAGTTGGTGCAGTTTTTTGATGTTTTCCGCCTGATCGGCATGGCAGACGAGGGTCGCGTCCGGCGTGTGGATGATGATGAGGTCCTCGCATCCGATTGTCGTGATCACGTGTTCGGGGTCACTTGATGCGACCAGCGTTCCGCGCGTGTCGAGGAGCGTGGTGCGACCGCCGCCGATCGCGTTGCCACCGGCATCGCGCGGGCAGGTTTCGGCGAACATCGGCCAGGAGCCGACATCCAGCCACTCGAGCGGCATCGGCACCGCCGCCACCCGGACCTGCGGGTCGCGTGAGGCCGGCTCCATGACCGCGAAATCGACGCTGATTTTTTTCAGGGTGGGAAAGATTTCGGCGAGGACGCTTTCGCGGTGCGGGGTGTTCCATGCGGCGGCGATTTTTTCGATGCCGGCAAAATTTTCCGGCTCGTAGCGGCGGATGCAGCCGAGGAGCGTGGATGCCCGCCAGACAAACATCCCGCTGTTCCAGAGGTAGCGCTCCGGCCCGGCTGCGAAGTAGGTGCCGGCGGTGTCCGCATCCGGTTTTTCGCGGAACTGCCGGACGACGCGGGCGGATTCATCGATGGGGTCGCCGAGCTCGAGGTAGCCGTATCCGGTGGCGGCGGCTGTCGGCGTGATGCCGAACGTGACCAGTGTTCCGGAATCCTCTTCGGCCAGCCGGAACCCGTGTTCGACGATCTTCAAAAACCGGTCCACCGGCCCGATGATATGGTCGGCCGTAAAGACGGCGATGACGGCCTGCGGGTCGCGCGCGGCGATCGCTGCCGCGCCGAGGCCGACGGCGTTGAGCGTGTCGCGCCCGGTCGGTTCGCCGAGGAACTGCTCGCGGGAGAACCCGGGGAGCGCTGCGGCGATGAGATCCTCGTGCGCCCGGCCGGCACAGACGTGACGGTTGGGTGCGGGAACGAGTCCGTCCAACCGGTCGAACGCGAGCTGGAGCAGGCTTTTTCCGCCGATGAACGGGATGAGTTGTTTGGGCAGTTTGGCCCGGCTCATCGGCCAGAGCCGCGTGCCCGAACCGCCGGCGATGATCAGTGCGTGTCGCATGCCGTGAAATCAATTCGCCCCGCTGGTGAATGCAACTCCGCGTTTTTGGCGCTCGACCAACTCGCTTGCGAGCGCCCTGTAGGCGGCGGCACCGGCACCGGCGGGATCGTGCTCGAAGATCGTCCTCCCGTGGCTCGGGGCCTCGGCGAACCTGACGGTCCGCGGGATGACGGTCTCGTAGACGACTTCCTGAAAATGGGTTCTGACCTCCGCGACCACGGCGGGGTTCAGGTTGGTCCGCCCGTCGAACATCGTGAGCAGCAGGCCGGAGATCGAGAGGGTGGGGTTCGCCCCGCTGGCGCGGATGCGGTCCGTGACATCCATCAGGAGCCCGAGGCCCTCCAAGGCGTAGTATTCGCACTGGATCGGGACGAGGATTTCGTCCGCCGCCGCGAGCGCGTTGGTCATGAGGATGCCGAGCGAAGGCGGGCAGTCGAGCAGGGCAAAATCAAAGGCATCCTGTTCGCGGATGTCCGCGAGCGCGTGGCGGAGCTGGACCATGTGGTCGTCCATCCTAGCGAGTTCGATTTCTGCGCCCGCCATGTGGAGGTCTGCGGGGATGGCCGAAAGGTTCGGGATGCGCGTGGGGATGATCAGTTCCCTGGCGTGCCGCGCCCCGATCAATGCCTGGTAGATGCTGCCGGAGGCGTTCTCCTTCAAACCCAGCACGCTCGTCGCGCTGGCCTGGGGGTCGAGATCCACGAGGAGGATTCTCTGCCCGGTCTCGGCGAGCGCGGCGGACAGGTTGACCGTCGTGGTGGTTTTTCCGACGCCGCCTTTCTGGTTCGTGATGGCGATGATTTTCATGGTTATCTCCGGGAGTAATACTTCACGAGGCCCGCCGTGACGGCATCCGCGTATTCGCGGTAAATGCTTTGCCGGGCCACGCCGCCGAACGTCCGTCGTCCGTCGTAATCCCCGGCCTGGATGCGGGCGAACCCCGACCGGCTGTTCATCACGTAGGGTTCGATATAGACGACCGGGCAGGTGAAGAGACGGTTGGCGAGGAGGTTCCTGGCCCAGAGGTAGGGGTTGCCGTTCACGCGGACAACGCTGCCCCCGCGATAAACATAAGGGGGGAGGCCGGTGGCCTTGGCCATGACCTCCGACATCGCGTTGGCGAGCGGCAGCTCCTCGCCGTAGGAGCGGTTCAGCAATTTGACCAGCATGTCCAGGCGCTGGTCCTCGTAGGCGAGTTCCTCCTTGCCCATCGCCCCGGTGACGAGAAAATGCAGGTGGTTGTCGTTGACAAGCCGCGGTTTTTTTTCGTCCCCCCATTCCTCCGCGTTGAAGTGCAGGCAGAGGACGACATCGGGTTTGATGGATTCGTTGACGAGCCGTGCCCGGCGGCGGATTTCGCTGGCGCGGTAAAAAAGCCGCTCGCTCTCCTCGGTCACGGCACCCTTCGTCACCGGCTCGTTTTTTTGCCGGAGGGATTCCACTGCGGCGGCCCGGAGCTGCTGGGGACGCACGTTGGTGGCCGGCACGGGCCTGGAGCGTGTCAGAAAGACCTCCGCCCCCAGGGCGGTCAACCTGGGGACCAGAAGCTTCGCGACTTTCAAAGTCATGTCCCCTTCGGTGACAGGCGGCGTGTTCCCGATTTGAAACCAGCGCTCCTCCATCTTCGCCCAGATCCCCCCGAGATGCCCGGGATCGATGGCGATTTTCAGGCCGGCCAGCGGTTTTCCGGGCTCGAAGGCGGGCAGTGCCCGGAGCGGCCGCCAGAAGACCTGCGGCCGCCGGGCCGAGGCCGCGTCCGGCGCGAATTTCAAAATATACGGGGGCTTGTCCGGAGAAGTCCGGATGGCTGCCGCATCGGGCGTGATGGAAATTGTGTCGTTCCAGGCTCCCCCCGGCGCATACACCTTGTCCAGCAGTCCCAGAAAATCCGCCCTGGTCATCGTCTGCTGAAACCCGTCCAGGCTTGACCACGATGGCTTCGGGGCGAGCGGGCTCAGGCTCGCCCCGGCCCGGATGGCAAGGAAAAAGACGGCGGAAGCGAGGAAGAGTTTTTTCAAGCGGCTCTTTTTTAAATGCGTTCGCCCGTTCTTGCGATAAAAAGGATGGATGATCCGACTTCTTTTTCTTGGTGACATCGTGGGAGAACCCGGCCGCAAGGCCGTGACGGCCGCCGTCCCGGTGTTTTTGAAGGAGAGGGGGGTTGATTTCGTCGTGGTGAACGGAGAGAACGCCGCTGGGGGCCGGGGGATCACCGGCAAGATCGCGATCGACCTGCTCCGCGCCGGCGTCGCGGTCATCACCACGGGAGACCATGTGTGGGATCAAAAAGAGACGGCCGGCTACATTGCCACCGAGCCGCGGCTCCTGCGCCCGCTGAACTACCCTCCGACGGCACCGGGCCAAGGAAGCATCGTGCTGGACACCGCCAAGGGCAAAATCGCCGTGATGAACATCCAGTGCCGGACGTTCATGCAGCAGCCGCTCGAAAGCCCGTTCCACTGCGCCGAGGCGGAGGTTGCGCGCCTCCGGCGCGAGACCCCGGTGATCTTCGTCGATGTCCACGGGGAGACCACGAGTGAAAAGGTGGCCCTCGGGCGGTTCCTCGACGGAAAAGTCTCGGCTGTCGTGGGCACCCACACCCACGTGCAGACCGCCGACGAGCGGGTCCTCGCGGGCGGAACCGCCTTTCTTTGCGACGCCGGGATGTGCGGGCCTTCGGACTCGATCCTCGGGCGCGACCCGGAGGCGATCATCCGGCGATTCACCCACTGCCTCCCGGTTTCCTTCCCCATCGCGCACGGCCCGGTCCACCTCTGCGGGGCGCTGATCGAAATAGACCAGACCACCGGGAGAGCCGAGTCGATCCAGCGGATCCGCGAACGGGCGGACTAAGGCGGCGTCCATCGAGAGAAGCCGGCGGGCTCGGCGATCCCGCCCCACCGGGAAGTCGGTAAGCGGAAAAACTCACTCCTTTGCCCTATCTTTCGGAATCGCTGCGGCAACGGACGGAGCCTTGCCCTTCCCGGGGGCCTGATCTATCTTTTGCGGCCCGCGCACCATGTCCGAAATTTCCCGCCGCCGCACATTCGCCATCATCTCCTATCCGGATGCCGGCAAGACGACCCTGACCGAAAAATTCCTGCTTTACGGCGGGGCGGTGCAGCTCGCGGGCAGCGTCACCTCGCGGAAAAACCAGCGCGCGACGACGAGCGACTGGATGGATCTGGAAAAACAGCGCGGGATCTCGGTGTCGTCCACGGTCCTCCAGTTCGACTACAAGGGTTGCGTGGTCAACCTGCTCGACACTCCCGGGCACAAGGACTTTTCCGAGGACACCTACCGGGTGCTCACGGCCGTGGATGCGGCGATCATGGTGGTGGATGCGGGAAAAGGGATCGAGTCCCGGACGCGCAAGCTTTTCGAGGTGTGCCGCCAGCGTGGGGTCCCGATTTTCACCTTCATGAACAAGCTCGACCGTCCGGCCCGGCCGCCGCTCGACCTTCTCGACGAGCTGGAATCCGTCCTCGGCATCCATGCCCTGCCGATGAACTGGCCGCTCGGTGACGGGCCGGAATTCAAGGGCATCTACGACCGGGTCGAACGGTCGATGCATCTCTTCGAGCGAACCCCCGGCGGGGCCTACCGCGCGGCGGTCGAGGTGAAGAGCATCCACGACCAAGCCGTCAAAGACGTCGTCCCGCCGGACGTTTATTCGAGGGCCTGCGACGATCTCGCGTTGCTCGACGGGGCGGGAGCCGAGTTTGATGCCGGGGCCGTCCGCAGCGGGGCGGCCACGCCGGTGTTTTTCGGAAGCGCGATGAACAACTTCGGCGTCCAGCTGCTTTTGGACGCCTTTTTGGACCTCGCTCCCCCGCCCGCTTCCCGCCCGAGCGGAGACCGGGTGATTGCTCCCGACTCGCCGGCCTTTTCCGGCTTCGTGTTCAAGATCCAGGCAAACATGAACCCGAAGCACAGGGACCGGGTCTCGTTCATCCGGGTCGTCTCGGGATGCTTCCGCCGCGACATGGTGGCGCACCACGTCCGGCTCGGAAAAACCGTGCGCCTCGGGAACTCGCAGCGCCTCTTCGCGCAGGACCGCGAAACCGTGGACGAGGCCTGGGCGGGAGATGTGGTCGGCATCGTCGGCAACTATGATTTTCTCATCGGCGACACGGTGAGCGAGGACCCGGCCATTTCCTACCAGGAGATCCCGCGGTTCGCGCCGGAGTGTTTCGCCTACCTGCGGAATTCGAGCACGGCCAAGTTCAAGCGGTTTCGCGAAGGGCTCGACCAGTTGCTGAAGGAAGGGGTCGCGCAGGCGTTCGAGCTTCCCGACTCCCTCCAGCGGGTCCCCCTGCTCGGCGCGGTCGGCCCGCTCCAGTTCGAGGTGATGCAATACCGGCTTGAAAGCGAATACAGCGCCGATTGCCGGGTCGAGCCCGCCGCGTGGCAATTTGTCCGCTGGCCGCTCGACAAGGCCGCCCGCTCGCCGCTCGCCGAACGCCCGGACCTGATGCTCCCCACGGGCTGCGCGCTCGCCCGCGACGCATCCGGCCAATGGGTCGTCCTTCTCCCCAGCGCATGGACGGCCGGCTACCTGGAGGAAAAAAATTCCGCCTACGCTTTCGTTTCCTCACCTCCCGCTGCGCGGACGGGCCAAGATCGGGCTGCGTGCCGGGCGCATCATCAACAAGCATAAAATGGCCAAGCACTTCGCCTCCCATTGTTGGCGTTGCGCGCGATTGATTTTCCCGCAGGAACTCCCCATCCTGCGCGGATGCTGAATTACATCTGGCTCGGCCTCGTCGTGCTGGCGGTCCTCATGGGGGGATTTTCCGGGCATTTGCAGGAGGTTTCGAACGCGGCTTTCGATGCCTGCAAGGCGGCGGTGATGAACATCGCGCTTCCGCTGGCGGGCGTCATGGCGCTGTGGCTGGGCCTGATGAAGCTGGCGGAGAAATCCGGGCTGGTGGAGATTTTGGCGCGGGCGCTGAGGCCGGTGCTGAAGTGGCTTTTCCCGGATGTGCCGGCGGCGCATCCCGCGATGGGGGCGATGGTCATGAACATCGCGGCGAACATGCTGGGGCTGAGCAATGCGGCCACCCCGCTCGGGCTCCGCGCCATGCAGGATCTGGAGAAGCTGAACCCGCGTCCGGGCACGGCGACCAACTCGATGTGCACGTTTCTCGCGATCAACACGGCCTCGGTGCAATTGATCCCCGCCACGACGGTCGCGATCCTCGCCGCAGCCGGCGCAAAAAACCCGACGCAGATCATCGGGACCGCATTCTTTGCCTCGTGCTGCTCGACAGCCGCCGGCATCCTCGCGGTGAAATTTTTCGAGCGGCTTCCGGTGTTCGCGCTTCCGCCCGCCGGGCCGCTTCCGGCACGGCAGCACGCCGGGGAGGAGGAGCGGCAGGCCCCGCAGCCAGTCTGGTGGGCGACGTATGCGCTTCTCGTCTTCGCGGCGGCGTTCGTGTATTTCGGCTGGCGGCATTCCCTGCTTCCCGAGCAGATCGCGCGGCAGCCGCTCGTCCGTGTGGTCGAGTCGGTTTCCCATCTGGCCATCCCGTTTCTGGTGGGGTTTTTCCCGCTCTACGCCGCGCTCTGCCGCGTGAAGGTTTACGAGGAATTTGTGGAGGGGGCGAAGGAGGGGTTCCAGGTCGCGATCAAGATCATCCCGTATCTGGTCGCGATCATTTCGGCGGTCGCGATGTTCCGCGCCGCAGGCGGCATCGACCTGATTGCGAAGGCCATCGGCCCCGCGCTGGCCGCGATTTCCTTCCCCTCCGAGCTGCTGCCGCTCGCCCTCATCCGGCCATTGAGCGGGAGCGGGGCGACCGGGCTTTTTGCGGAGCTGGTGAAAAGCCAGGGGCCGGACAGTCTCGTCTCGCAGATGGGCGCGACGATCATGGGCGGGACCGAGACGACGTTTTACGTGCTTGCCGTCTATTTCGGTTCCGTGGGAATCCGGCGCACGCGGCACGCGGTCCCCGCCGGGCTTTGCGCCGATCTGGCCGGGGTCACGGCATCCGTGATCATCTGCAACATGGTGTTTCGCTGACATGCACGAAACGCTCCGCCTGTTGCAGATCGTCCTGCCGGTGTTCCTCGTGATCGGCGCGGGCTACGCCATGCGGCGCACGAGGATCCTCACCGAGGAGGCGGATCAATCGCTCCTCGGGGTGCTCATCAAGCTCTTCGTGCCCTGCCTCGCCCTCGACGTGATCATCGGGAACGAGGCGCTGATGCGGCCGACGAATCTCGTGCTGCCGCCGCTTGTCGGTTTTGCCTCGGTCGCGCTCGGTCTGGGAGTCTCACTGCTGGCCGCACGGATATTTCTCAAAGATCTGAGAACCCGGAGGACATTCGCCTGCACGGCCGGACTGCAAAATTACGGATACATTCCGCTGCCGCTGTGCCAGGCGCTTTTCGGCCGCGAGGTGGTCGGCGTGCTCTTTGCCTTCAACCTCGGTGTCGAGGTCGCGATGTGGACGATTGCCGTCGCCACGATCTCCGGCCACCAGGCCGGCAAACGCTGGTGGGCACCGCTGCTGAACCCCCCGATCCTCGCGGTCGTTGGAGGAATCGCCCTCAATTTTCTGTGGGCGGGGAGGTGGGTTCCCTCCTCCGTCAGCACCGCCTGGCACATGCTCGGGCTCTGCGCGGTCCCGCTGGGCCTGCTGCTGACCGGCGCGGTCTTGGCCGATCACGCCACCCCGCATGTGCTGCGCCGGGGATGGACCACCGTGATGCTGGGCGTCGGAATCCGTCTCTGTGTCCTGCCGGTGCTGCTTTTGCTGGTTGCGCTGGCCATCCCGGCTGACCCGGCGCTGCACGCGGTGCTCGTCGTCCAGGCGGCGATGCCGAGCGCGGTTTTTCCGATCGTCCTCGCAAAAATCCACGACGGCGACATGCCAACCGCACTGCGGGTTGTTCTGGGCACCTCCCTCGTCGGGCTTGTCACCATCCCGCTCTGGCTGTCATTCGGACTCCGGTTTCTTTAGCCTGCATCGATCAGAATTATTTTTGTTGCGCAAATACGCGTCATGTATTATGTATATGCATATGAGGACAACCATTGATGTGCCTGACGATTTACTCAAGCGTGCCCGACCGCTACTGGCGGAGAGGAAAATGACTTTTCGTGCGCTTGTGATTGATGCGGTTGAGCGAGTGATCGGAACGCCCTCGCTCCCCTTCAGTCTGCGGGATGCGTCCGCCGGATATGCGGGCAATGACGGTGGAGTGTCCAGCGAGTCGATCAACCGCGCGATCAATGAAGCACGTGAACCCCCGTTCCAGGGATGATTGCGGCGGACACGAATCTGCTGGTGCATGCTCATCAGAGGGAAGCCTCCCTCCACGCGAAAGCGCGGGAAGCAATCCGGTCGCTCGCCGAGTCTCCGGTTCCATGGGCGGTTTGCCTGCACTGCTTCGTGGAATTTTACGGAGTCGTGACGCATCCGAAATTATGGAAAAGCCCCTCAACGCCGGAGGAGGCACTCGATCAAATCGCCGCGTGGCGGGAATCCCCCAGCTTGCGCGTCCTGTGCGATTCGCCCGGAGTTTTGGACAAACTGGCTGAGTTCGCGGTGAGTGGAAGCGTGCGCGGAGCATTGATCCATGACGCCAGGATCGCTGCCTGTTGCGTTGTTGGCGGAGTCGGGGAACTCTGGACGGTGGACCGTGATTTCAGCAGGTTTCCCGCACTCAAAACCCGAAACCCTCTCGGAGCATGAGCGAAATCTTCCGCTCTAAGAACGCGGCTTGACCGCCGCCCCATCGGCCACGGTGTCCGGCGGATGGAGGATCACCCGCTGGCCTTCAGAAATCCCGCCGATCACTTCTGCGGCGATGCCGTTCGTGTGGCCGATCCCGACCTTGGTCAGCTTCGCGCGCCCGGCGTCCACGATGAATGCCATCCACTCGTTGCCCCGGCGGAAAAGCGCCCCGGTCGGGACCTGCAGCACGTTGTTGCCGGCCCATGTGACGATGCGGGCCTCGACGCGGTAGCGGTCGCCGAGGACGCCTGCGGGGAGGCCGATAAAATTCACCCGGACCTTGACCCGTTGCTCTTCGACGCCGAGGGCGGACACCTTGAGGTATCCCCCCGGCTCGACCAGGGCGACTTTTCCGCGCAGCGGTTCGCCTCCGCCCCATTGCTCGATGGAAACATCCGCGCCCGGTTTCACGTTCACCGCATCGCTCGAGAGCAATTCGATCTCCGCCTCGAGATCCATCGGGTCCCCGACCTCCATGATCGGAAGCCCCGGCGTCACCGGTCTCGCGCTCTCCTCGAGGACATTGAGCACGAACCCGGAGACCGGCGCGCGGATCTCGATCGGCTGGCCGCTTTCCGCAGATTCGCCCGTGGCCTGGAGGAGAGCGGCCTTCGCCTGCTCCAGTTCGAACTCGGCCACCTTCAGCGCGAAGCGTGAGGAGCCGAGCTGGTTGGTGAGCATGTCGACATGGTTGGCGGCGGTGTCGTATTCCTTGATGGCGATGGCTCCCTTTTTTCGCAATTGCTCGGCGCGGGCCAATTCCCTGCGGGCGAGATCCAGCTCGGCGTCCGCGCTTTGCACCTGTTCGCTGCGCTGCTGGAGGACGGCCCCGGCGGATCTCACGGCCGCCTCGGCCTGGGCCTTCGAGCGCGGATCGAGAAATCCCGACTGCGACGATTGGATCACGGCCAGAACGGTTTTTCCGGCGGCGATGGGATCGCCGGCCCGCACCGGCACCCGCCGCAAATACCCGGCCACGGGCGGGGAGACCACGTAGCGGTCGCGAATGCGCGTCTTCCCTTCCTCGAGGACGGAAACCGTGAGCGGCCCGCGTGTGACCGCGTCCATTTCCACTTCGACGGGCTTGGGCAGGAGGCCGGTGACGATGAAGGCGAGAAGGGCGAGGCCGGCGGCGTAGAGGACGACCGTGCGCCAGGGGGGGGTGGCATTTTTCGTCCGGACGGTGCCGTTTGGCGTGGTGGATTTCATTATTCGCTGGCTTTCAGAACCCCCAGGAGATCGAGGTTTCGGATGCGGCGGCTCACGATATAAAATGAGACGCCGGCGGACAGGAGCACAATCAAAATCGCGGTGGCGTAAGTCTGGTGGGTAAGGATGAGAGGCAGGCGGATCGTCTCCGTGCTCGCGGCCCGGACAATGAAGCTGGCGAGTTGTCCGCCGACCCAGAGTCCTGCGGGGATCGCGGCGACCGTCAGCATGACGAGTTCGGCGATCATCACGCCTGCGACCTCACCGTTTGTGAACCCCACCACGCGCAGGGTTGCCAGATCGCGGCTGCGCTCGGAAAGCGCGATGCGCGCGCTGTTATAGACCACCCCGAATGCGACGATCACGGAAAACGTGAAGTAGATGCCCTGGATCAGGGTGATCGACTCTGCGGTTGTTTTCCGGAAACTCTCCTGGAGCGCCGAGGTGATGCCGAGGTTCGCGATGCGGGGCACCTCCTTGATTTTGTCCAGAAAGGCCCCTCTCTGTTCCGCGTCCAGCGCCAGGTGCGCGCCGCTCACCGTCGACCCTTCCTGCATGAGGCGGCGCAGCGCGCCGATGTCCATGTAGGCGGCCAGGCCGGCGAAATCGGTGATGAGGCCGTGAAGCGGAACTTCCCGGCTGGGTCGGCGGCCCTCCTGCACCTCCATCGTCAGCGAATCCCCCGGCTTTGCGCCCAGCATTTCCGCCAGTTTCTCCGAGACGAGCAGCCCGTCGGGCGGCACGGGAAGGGGAGTGCCGCGTGCATCCAGGGCGCGGTTGAGCAGGGTTCCCGGAGGCACGCCCGTCACTGCGAGGCGGTGGCTGCGATGCCCGAAGCGAAGCCGCGCGGGCACGGTGCGAAACGGTTCCGCGTGGATCACGCCCGGCAGATGCCGGATGTCGTTGAAGGCGTCGGCCGACCCCGGCTCGATGAGCGCCACCGTCACGTCCTGCCGCTCCGCGAGGGTCCACTGGAAATCGAGGAGAAACGAAATCCCGTCCCGCATGGCCCCCGGCACGACGGGGATCGCCACCGCCAGCGCGAGGCCCAGGACCGTGAACACCGCCTGCCACGGTCGGCGCTCGATATTCCGCAGCGCCATGCGCATCGAGGGCCCCGCGATGTTTGTGACGCCCATCCGTTCGAGCGCCGAAGGCTTGAAATCCGCTGGCGGCTCGGGGCGCATCGCCTCCGCCGGCGGCAGGCGCATCGCCTGGCGCACCGCACCCATCACGCCGACGAGCGACGCGCCGGAACTCGCCAGGAACGCCACGCCGATGGCGGCAAAGTCGGGGTGAAAAGCGAGCGATGGGAACTGGAAAAACTTGTGATACATCCGCACGACGTTCGACCCGAGCCATGCCCCTGCGACGCCGCCCGCCAGGAGGCCGATCGCCACGATGACCAGGGCGAATTTCAGGTAGTGCATCCCGACCTGGCCGGACGAATACCCGAACGCCTTGAGCTGGGCGATCTGCCCGCGCTGGAGGCGGATCACGCGCGCGAGCACCGCGCTGGTCATGAACGTGGCGATGCCGAGGAAGACCACGGGAAAGGCGACGGACATGCCGTTCAGCATCATGATCTCGTCGTCGAGCTGTTTCGCCGAGGCATGGTCCCGCCGTCCGTAGGCGATCCGCCCGCCGTAGGGTTCGAGCAGGCGATCCATCTCCGCCATCACCGGTGCCGGATCCACGCCCGGCGCGACGTCCACGACCACATTGTTGAACGCGCCGTCGAGATCGTTGGCCTTGGCCAGCTCGTGCTCGTTCATCCAGAAAACCCCGAACCGTTTGTTGTCCGGCAGCGCCTCGCCGGGGCGGGCCTCGAAAACGAATTCCGGCGAGAGCGCGACGCCGACGACGGTCAGCCGTTCCTTCGCCCCGCGGAGGATGACCTCGAGGGAATCTCCGGGTTGAAACCCGTGGGCCTTCGCGAAGGCCTCGCCCACGATGGCCTCGTTCGCCTTCCCGACCTCGGGAAACCTCCCGGCGCGCAGGGACAGCGTGTTCAGACGCATCGGGCGGTCCTCGGGAATGGAAATGACCGTGCCATCCGCCGGCTCGGCGAGTCCCGGCAGATCCATGCGCAATGCCCCGACGACCCGCGTCTCGACCGCCGCCACGCCCGGGATCGCGGCAAGCCGCCCGCGCAGGGAATTCGGGGCCCGTTTCAAATCGCAGAACACATCGGCAAACCGGTTGTGCTCGTAATACGCGGCGCGCGTTGTCTCGAGCGAAAGGATCAGGCTCCGCGCCATGATCATCATGGCCAGGCCGCAGGCCATCACCAGGCCGACCGCGAGCATCTGGCCTTTCATCCTCCCGATGTCGCGCAGCAATTTGAGGTCGAGAGCTCTCATCGGGGGGGATGCGGAACGGGGGAAATCCCGGGAGCGGTGCGGCCCGATATTTCGAATTTCGCATTGCCGCGAGGCGGCCTGACTACCATTCCAACGAACGCACGGGGCGGCGCGTGGGGTTGATGGCGATTTTGGCGATTTTTCCATCCGAGAGATGGATCACGCGGTCCGCCATTTCCGCCATGACGGCGTTGTGGGTGATGATGACGGTGAGAGTGCCGAGATCGACGTTCGCTTTTTCGATGGCTTCGAGGACGGTGATGCCGGTTTTCAGATCCAGCGCCCCGGTCGGCTCGTCGCAGAGGAGGACTTCCGGCCGTTTTGCAATGGCGCGAGCGATCGCCACGCGCTGCTGCTGCCCGCCGGAAAGCTGCGAGGGGAAGTGGTCCATCCGGTCCCCGAGATCCACGAGGGCGAGCGCTTCCTCCGGTGTCATGGGGTCGGTGGCGATCTCGGTGATCAGGGCGACATTCTCCCGCGCGGTCAGGCTGGGGATGAGGTTGTAGAATTGAAACACAAATCCCACGGCATTGCGGCGGAAGAGCGTGAGTTCCTGCTCGTCCGCCCGCGCAAGGTCGCGCCCGCGATACGCCAGCGTGCCGTCGGTCGGCACATCGAGGCCGCCCAGGTTGTTGAGCAAGGTGGACTTTCCGCTGCCCGACGGGCCGAGCAGGACGATGAGCTCCCCTGCGCCGAGCTCGATGTCCACTCCATCCAGCGCCCGGACTTCCGTCTCGCCGGCCGCATAGACCTTCGTCAGGCCCCGCCCGACAAAAAGCGGCCCGGGCCCCGCGTCGATGGATGGCGGCTTCATGGCGACCCTTTTTAGAAGATCCTTTTCAAATGTCACGGATCGAGACGGCGGAGAACCTGTTTTGACCATCGTCAATGAATGCCCAAAATACCCGTTCCTCCCCCAACCCGAAACTGGACATCTCCGCCGGGACCCGTTACCAGCGCGGCATGGAAACGCAGCCAAACCCATGACACCGATTCCCGACAACGTCGAGGGCGCGTTCCTGATCAGCATCATCGATTTCATTTTGAGTTTCGTGATCATCTCGGGAATCGGGGTGATCCTCGCGATTCTTCCGGTGGTGAACCGGTATTGGGCGATCGACGAGAAGGACCTGAAGGGCGGCCATTGAGAGGCCGCGCCGGGGAAGGGAACAATGCTGGATCAACTGATATCGTTGTTTGTCGCGCTTTTCGAGCAGACCGGGCTCGCCCATCTGTATTGGGGAAATTTCGCGATGATCGGCGTCGGCTCGGCCATGATTTATCTGGCGGTGGCCAAAAAATGCGAGCCGTTCCTGCTGATCGGGATCGGTTTTGCGTGCATCGTGGTGAACATCCCGGGGTCCGACCTCGCGGCACCGGGCGGGCTTTTCGATTATGCCTACAAGGGAGTTTCGCTGCTGATCGTTCCGCCGCTGATTTTTCTCGGGGTGGGGGCGATTACAGACTTCGGTCCGATGATCGCCAACCCCAGGCTCGTCATCCTGGGGGCGGGCGCGCACCTGGGGATCTTTGTCGCCCTCATCCTGGCGAAGGTTTTGGGGTTCACGCTCCCGGAGGCGGGAGCCATCGGGATCATCGGTGGCGCGGACGGCCCGATGGCGATTTTCGTCACGATGAAGCTCGCCCCGCACCTGCTCCCGCCGATCTCCGTGGCCGCGTATTCCTACATGGCGCTGATGCCGATCATCCAGCCGCCCATCATGAGATTGCTGACCACGAAGGCCGAGCGGAACATCCAGATGGCCCAGCTCCGCAAGGTCAGCCGCCTCGAAAGGATCATTTTCCCGGTGGTCATCGCCATCATCGTCAACCTGTTCTTTCCGCCGGTGGCCCCCCTGGTGACGATGCTGATGCTCGGCAACCTGTTCCGGGAGGTCCTCCTCGTCGGGCGCCTGGCTGATACTGCGGGCGGCACGCTGCTCAACCTGGTCACCATCGTGCTGACCGTGGCGATTGGTTCCACCATGAGCGCGAAAACCTTCCTCAGCATGCAGACGGTGGAAATCGTCTGCCTCGGGCTTGTCGCTTTTGTTTTCGGAACCGCCTCCGGAGTCATCACGGCGAAAATCATGAATCTCTTCCTGAAGACGAAGATCAACCCTCTCATCGGATCCGCAGGGATCGCGTCCGTCCCCATCGCGGCGCGCGTCTCGCACATCGTCGCGAACAAGGAGAACCCGAAGCTGTTCCTCATCTACCATGCCATGGGACCGAACTTGGCCGGGGTCTTTGGGACCGCGATTTCCGGCGGCATCCTGCTCGCACTCCTCGGCGTGAAATGATTTTCCCACACCCGTCAAACGACCAAAACTATGAAACAACCCGCCCCCCCCGATGACACTTGTTCCCGCGTCATGGCCACGGATTATCCCGTGCTGACCGCCGGGATGACCCTCGCCGAATGCCTGCAGTCCCTGGTGACAAACAAGGTGCTGGCCATGCCGGTCGTCGACAACAACGGGCGATACATCGGGCAGTTCCGGAAAAACCTGCTCATCGCCGCGATCCTTCCCCAGGTTGCGGTGCATGATCCGCGGTTCGACCGGATCGCGAAGATGATCGATGGCGGGATGCTGTCCGAAACGATGGAAGATGTGCGCGAGCGCTTCTCCGCCATCGCCGACAAGCCGGTGCGCCGCTACCTGGACACCGACACACCCGTGTTGCGTCCCGATCAGCCGCTCGTCACCGCGATGTTCTACCTCTTCCACGGGCGGAATTTTCTTCCGGTCGTCGAGCCCGCCAGCGGGCTGCTGGTCGGCGTCATCTCGGCCTGGGACATCCTGGACAGCATCCTCGCCAAGTAAGCCGCGCGAGGACGGCGGCCCCGGAAGATCCCTTCTACGTTCCCGGCAGGATTTTCAGGCGATCCTCGAGGTGGTCGCGGTCGGCCATGGCCCTGAGCAGGGGGCCGTGTTTGCCAAATTCGACGACCGATACCGAGCCCACCGGGCAGGCGAGGCGGTAGCGGAAGCGCCCGACATCGATCCCGAGCAGCGAGCACATGAGAATCCTGATCGTCGCCTTGTGCGAAACGATGAGCACGTTGCCCTCGTCGTAGACCTGCTGGATTTCCTCGACGACCTGGAGCGAGCGGTGCGCGATGGAGACTGCGGGCTCGCCGTCCGTGGGCGGATACCATGCGGGGTCTGCCGTCCAGGCGAGGTAGTCGTCATGGAACTCCGTCTCGACTTCCTCCACGGTCTTGCCCTCCCACTGGCCGTAGCCGATTTCCTTCAACCCGTCCCGCACCTGCGGGGACATCCCGGTCGCGTTGCAGATCGGGTGGGCGGTTTCGAGCGTGCGCTTGAGCGGGCTGGAGAAAATCGCCTGCCATTCGGTGGTGCCGTAGGCCCTCGCGAAGCATTCCGCCATTTTCCGCCCATCCTCGGTGAGGTCGGGATTGAGTGCCGCCCCGCAGAACGCGTTGGCACGGCTGAAAGATGTCTGCCCGTGCCGCAGAAGATAAAGTGTCAGCATGTCGGCGGTATATTCGACCCGCACGCCGCTGGCCAATGTTTTCCGAGGCGCGCTTTCCCCGGCAGCCTCGGCGGGCTCACTGCAGCACCATTTCCTCGGCCGTGAGCCGACGCTTCAGGAAGATCAGGGCGTCAATGGCCGCCGTGAACCGCCCGGGATCTTCGGCAAACCGCCCGGACCGGGCATCGTCGATGAACCCGGCCAAAAACCGCGTGACATCGGCGGTCGTCACCCGCCCGGCGCTCTGGACCGCGATGTCGCCATACGGCCAGACCTCAAGAAGCCGCCTTTCCACGGCTCCCGGATCCGCGAGGAGCGCTCGGATATCGGACGACCTCGCGGACTTCTCCCATGCGGACCCGCGGGTGACGAGCTGGAGCGACGAGACGGCGAGGAAGAAAAAGTCCGGCAGTTTGTCGAGGCAGGAATAGATCCGGCTGTAGGAGTCGAGATCGATCGCTTTGAACTGCCCGCGCCGACTCAGCATCACGTTCCCGTTTTTCAGGTCATTGACCGCGAACCCGAGATTGTGGACCTCCTCGAGCCAAAGCACCGTGCTGGTGAGCAGATCGAGGGCGTGGTTCAACCCGGGCGGCACGACAAATGGCGGGGATTTCCTGTCCCTCCGCCAGGCCTCGCCGGCGCTCCCGCTGAGAGATTTGAGGAATTCGCGGCTGGCCTCGTCCTTCGAGGCGCGGCGGAGTTTGGGGCGCAGGATGCTGGTGTGCTCGCTCCCGGCGACCCCGATCAGGTGGTCCAGCGTGTCCCCCTCGACGATCTGCAAGATGTGGTAGTTCGAGCGGATCTTTTTCAGGTGGCCCGCATCAAATACCCGGATGACGTGGGGTGACTTCGAAAGCCCGCGGGCGATGGCCATGATGGTGTCCGCCGCCTCGATGGCCTCCTTTTTCCTGCCTTTCCGGATTCGGTCCACCTTCACGGCCACCCGCTCCGGGATGCTGCCGTTGGCCATGTTGATCGCCTCGTAGACACGCCCGAACTGCCCCATCCCGAGCTGGCCGATGATCAGATACCCGATGTCTTCAAACGGTCCGCGCACCTGCTTCCAGGCATCCTCGTCCTCGTCGTCGATGATCCCGTAGCGTCCGATTTCCGGCCGGGGGGTTTTGATCTTTCTCGGGCCTTTCCACTCGACCGGCATCGCCTCCTGCCAGGCCGGTTTTTCCGGCATGAGGCCCGCGATGCTGAGCCGGAGGTAGCGGGAATCCAGGTAGTCGCGCACGATCACCGCAGCCGTATCCCACAAGCTCCCGACGGCGCTCTCCCGCAGCAGGAACGACAGGTCGGACAGCAGCCGGAAAAACGGCTCCCGGACAAAGAGCTCGTGGCGATCCAATTTTCCGCGCTTCGCGGAAAGGGTCTCGAAAGCCTCGCCGACTTCACTCGGCTGGAGGCGCCCGTCTTTCCTGCCATCGTAGAGCAGGTGGAGATTCACCAGGGCGAAGTTCGTCGTCAGCTTGATTCGCTCGGTGAAACGGTCTCTCGGGTAACTCTCGTGGCCGAGCTGCAGCAGGATTTGCCGGGCGACTTCCCAGAGATTTCCGAGCCGTTCCATCGGGTTGGCCGGGCTGTCCGCCCGGGGCTCGAACTCCTCGAGCATCCGGGTCCGGACCAGAATTCTGGATTCCGCAGACGTTTGACCTTCGCCCGCCAGCATCTCCCTCGTCGCGCAGGCGGGAAGGTCCGGACAGGAATCCAGCATCAACCCCGGCACCGAATTCGCCGGGTTCCCAAAAACCATCTCGCGGAACACCCGGGCCGCAACGGAACTTCTTTCCAGGCGCGATGGGATTTCCCGGAAAGCCTGCGTGAGGGCCTCCGCCCACCGTGCGGAACGCTGGTTGCCAGCGACGAATTCGAGCCGCCCGTCCCGGGGGTGGATTTCCATCCGGATCCGGCCATCCGGGCGGGATTTCCACGGGCGCTGCAGATATTCCAACCAGGCACCGCCCTCGCCGGCGAAAACCGTCGTGCTGCGACTGGTCTGGACAAGCGGCTCGCCGGCGGGCTCCCTGCCGCGTTGCTGACCTTTGTCACGGCGGTCCTCCAAACCCAGGGCGGTGATAAAATGCCGAAGCAGATCCGACATGCGATGAGGGTGATCCTGCCGGTTATCCCCGGGGCATGCAAGGCTTCCGCTCGGGGGAAAAAGCCGCCGCCGCAGAAAAATAATACATCGCCCGCGAAGGCCTCCCTGGCTATGCTTGATCCAGCAAAACTACCGAAGGTTTTTGAATTTTTTAAAGCGCCAGCGAATCTTCTCTCATGGCCACGCATTCTCATTTCCCCACATCTCCCCATGCAGAGCTGGCACCCGGGCAATGTTGGTTTCCGTCCGATGAGGCGCCCCGGGCCATCCGCGACACGGGAAATTCCCCCCTTGCAAACGTCCACCGGAAATTGGGGGAGGTTCCAAATGGCTTGTGACCTCCTGCGGGATTTGCGGCGGGCATTTCACCGCGAGACCGGCTTCAAGGCGGTTGAAACCGATGCGGAAGGCCGGTTGGCCGGCAAGCGGGGGGCCGGGCGAAGAGAACACTGGAGGACCCAGGTGATCCGCGAGGCGCTGCGCTGGGGGGAGGCCTGCGTGATGCCGGACGAGGACGGGCTTGTGGGCTGGGGGCTTCCCCTGATGATGAACTCGCTCGTGACGGGGGGACTGATCGTGGAAAGGGTGCCGCTCGAAGGGGGCGAGCCCGGGGACATTTCCCGCAAGATCCGCGCGGCCGCCGGGCGGCTCCTCGAACTCATGGAGCAGGCCAACCTCGTCAACGCGGATTTTCTCCGCGCCCGCCGCAACAAATCGCAGCGCGAGCGCGAGCGGGCCGAGGCGATCCATGTCCTCAAGGACCGGCTCTACGACGGCATCCGCGACCTCTACCTGCGCGAGGAGCCGGGCCTGCTCGCGGCCATCAAGCGCGGGGAGCGGCAGGCGGCGCGCGAAATCATCAACCGCGTTCTCGTCGGCATCTACCATGCCGCCCGCTCCCGCCCGGAGCTGCTCAAAAGCCTCGCCCTCGAGCTCGTCGTCGTCATGTCGCGGGCGGCGGTGGAATCCGGCGCGGACCCCTCGGAAGTGCTCGGCTGCAATTTCGAAAGCGCCACCGCCCTCGCGGGGCTGCAGGACGAGGAGGAAGTCTCTTCCTGGCTCTGCGGGATGCTCGAGCGCGTGATGGACGCGATCCGCGACCACAGACAATTTCCCAACGCGGTTCTGCTCGGACGCGCGGTGACATTCATGGAGGAACACCTCGGCGAACCGCTCGACCGGGATGCCGTGGCCCGCGCCGCCGGGCTCTCCGGAAGCCATTTCTCGCACCTCATCCGCGAGAAAACCGGGCGGACGTTCACCGACCTCATGGCCCAATACCGGGTGGACCGCGCGAAAACGATGCTGCGCCGGACCGGCAAGAGCATCATCCAGATCGCGCTGGAATGCGGGTTCGAGGACCAGAGCTATTTTTCGCGCGTCTTCAGGCGCTACACGGGGACGACCCCGCGAAACTACCGCATCAAAGCCTGAAAAGTGAAGTTTCGCCCACGCGCAGAGCATTCCTCTCCTGACTGTGCGGGATATCGTCGAGTTGCTCGAAGTCTGCCTGCCGCGCCGCTCATGCGATCCCGACGACATCAGACCCGGAAAAAATTGATCGATTCGGCGCGGAAAAAGGCACGGAAATCGAAAGTTATCTTAACAAAGTAGAACTAAGGGCCGACTACCTATGACTTGAAATTCCCGAATCCGTTTCGTGCCAAGCGGATCTCCTTTCTTTTTCGGCCCATCGCCTGAAAACCTCCGCAGCCGGTTTGCCCCAGATCGGGAATCCCTTGTCGCCGCGCGGATCGTCGCGCAGCCACGGACGATCGTTTTGTTCCTCCCATTTCCACCAATACAGACCCGCCCACCACGGCTCGTCCCAGAACGCCCGCAGCACCGCCTCGAGGTAGTTCGCCTGTTCGTCGCCGTCGTATCCGCCGGGGTTGTCCCATCCGTAGGGCTTCATCGTGGCCCCCGCCGTCGAACAACACCCGCACTCGGCGAAATAAAACGGCTTCCCGAAAAGCGCGGCCACCTCCCGGTAATACTCGACCACCGGCCGGATGCGCCCGGTCATCATCCCGATCGTTGCGTCCGGCGCGTCGGATAACGGCGAGTAAAAACTCGACCCCAGCGAGTCCAGTTCCCGAAACCAGTGGTCGGGATGCATTTTCAATTCCCCGCGAAAATCCACTCCGTGCGTGTGCCCCGCAGTCAGGTGTCCTTTATAAACGCTCCGCGCCGCCGCGATGACCCGCCGCCAGTGCGCGTGCTGGTCCACCGTGTGATCGAGCTCGTTGTCGAGTCCGTATGCCTCGCACCCGGCGCGCTGCGCCAGCGCGGCGTAGTAGAGCGTCCTGTGCGCCATGCTGTCGAACCACCGCGTCCAGTGGGTCATCGGCTTGCCGGGAATGATTTCCGCTTCCCCCGGGAACCGGATGTGGATCCGATGCCCGAGGAATACGAGCGCAAGGCCTTTGAGATGGCCGCCCGGCACTTTCCGGAGAACGTCCGCTTCGACATCAACGAAACGTCCCGCTACTGGTTTCCCCACAAGGAAAAATACTCCAACCTCATCCGCCGCCTCCTGGACGCCGGAGCGAAAATTGGAGGGATCGGCATGCAGTTCCACATGTTCAGCGACGAGGAGATGGCGCGGTTGCTCCTGGGCGAGCTTTACCCGCCCGAGCAGATCTTCGCCGCCCTGGACCGCCATGCACGCTTCGGCCTGCCGCTCCATGTCAGCGAGATCACCCTCACCGCTCCCGGCAACTCGCCGGAAGGACTCGCCGCCCAGGCGGACGCGGCGCGCAACTTTTATCGCCTCTGGTTCAGCCATCCGGCCGTCGCGGGGATCACCTGGTGGAATGTTCCGGATGGCGGCGCGGCGCCCGGCGAGGACAACGTGTTTTCCGGATTGCTCTTCCGCGATCTCACGCCCAAGCCCTCCTACGAGGCGCTACACGAGCTGCTGCATTGCGAGTGGCGAACGGAAGCGACGGGCCTGACCGGATCGGACGGATGCTTCCACTTCCGGGGATTTCACGGCGCCTACACCGTCGGGACCGACGGATCGCGCCGCCCGGAAACGCTCCGCATCGAGCCGGACCAGTCGGACGCAGCGGCGCTTCGCTTCTGCGTCACCAACGCCGGGAGAGCGCCTTTCCCCATCGGGATTTCCGAATAGCGTCCCAATGGAAATTCGACTCCCCGGGCTTTGCAGCCAGCCGTGAAAAACTCTCCCGATTCCGATCCCGGTCCCAAACTCTACCGCTGCGGCACGCTGATCTACACCCGGGCGGCGCTGGCCGTTTTGTTCTTTTGGCTGCTATGGGGGGATTGTGTGTCACCCCGATCAACCTGATCTGGCTGTTCTGGCATCCGGCGGCCGATGCCGTGTGGCATTTCCCGGTTCATCTGTTGGGCTGGCAGACCGACATCACCATCCGGCAGGTCTATCAAGAGATCAAACGCCGTAGGTATCCACCAACGACCGCACGCTGAGCGCCTCAGTGAGCACGCGCTGGGTGACGGATTCGCCGGGGCGGATTACGATCGTTCGTGGGACGTTCGCAAATAAATCGAAAAAGTTGTCACTGGCACGGTAGCGCACGCCGGAGAAATGAAATTCGACCGCATGGTGAAACGTGCGCGCCAACAGCGTGAGCTCGAAAACACCGGGGCCTATCCGGCGGAGCCGGGTCGAGATTTTCGACGGATGCAACTCGAGGTATTTGGGTGCGGTGAAAAACACGGTCTGGCGGGACGTCTCGCCGTCCTCCGTCCCGAGCTCGACGCGCAGCACGATACGGCCGGCACCGTGCGTCGCAATTTCCCCGGCAAAGTCAAGCCGCGCGCGCATGTTGGACTCGCCTTGGCGGAGGAGGAGCGACTGGCGTCCCGAGCGCAAGGTCGTGCCGTCGAGTTTCCCGAGCGTCCATCTCAGATCCGCGCGCTGGTCGCGGACCCCGTCGAACACGATGTGGATCTCCACGTCGTGGATCGTGCTCACGAGACGGTTGCCGATGCCTGTCGACTCGCTTCCCGGAACGCGAACGCTGACGAGCGCCGGCGCGAAGAAGCGCCGCGTCTCGTATTGCAGGGCCTTCCAGCGTCCCCCGAATTCCACGCTGCTCCATGACGCAACGGGCCAGCAGTCGTTGAGCTGCCAGTAGAGGGCACCCATGGTGCGCGGCATGGAACGCCGGAAATGCTCGATACCCACCTTCATGCCCCAGGCCTGGTTGAGCTGCGAGAGATACGCGAGCGACGCGTAGTCCTTCGGAAATCGATAGAGCCGCGAGACATAGTCGAAGATGATGAGATTGCCGCCGGCGCTCTTCTGGTGATTCTCCATCTCCGGCCCAAAAACATTGAAGTGACCCGGCGGGCAGAATGTCGAAGCAACCTCCGGGGAGCAGTAGGACTGCATGCCAAACTCCGAACAGAACCGGAATTTCTTCTCCTCGTAGGTCCGAACCGGCATGCGCGCATGCCACACATCCCAAAAGTGGGAGTCGCCCGCGCATTCGTTGTTGCAACCTTTTTCGTATCCCTCCGGGTTGTGCGGCGAGCTTGGCCAGTAGGGGGTCGTTCCGTCGAATTCCTTCACCACCTGCGGCAGGAGCCGGTAAAAAATGTCCTCGTAGGCCTTCCGGCGCCTGCGGGTCTTGAGAATTTGCTTCGTCAGCATCTGCTCGAGTTCATTGTTGCCGCACCACAGCGCGAGGCAGGCGCGGTGTGCGAGCCGGGCGACCTGGTGGTTTGCCTCGGCGCGGACAAGGCTCAGGAACTCGCGCGTTCCCGGGTAGAGCGCGCACGCAAACATGAAGTCCTGCCAGACGAGGAGTCCCTTCTCGTCGCAGAGGTCGTAAAACTCGTCTTTCTCGTAGATGCCGCCGCCCCAGACACGAAGCATGTTCATGTTGGCCTCGGCTGCGGAGGTCAGAAGGTCGTCGTAGCGCGCGCGGACCGCTTCCGTGACGAAACTGTGCGCCGGAATCCAGTTCGCCCCTTTCGCGAAAATCGGACGCCCGTTGACGACGAATTGGAAGCTCTCGCCGAACGCGTCCGGCTGACGGTCGAGTTCGATCGTGCGGAGCCCGATCCGCCGGCGCCATGTGTCGTGCAGGCGGCCGTCTTTGCCAACGAGGCGAATCTCGACATCGTAGAGGGGCTGGCCGCCAAGGCCGTTCGGCCACCACAACTGCGGGTCGGCGATCCGCACCCGGCCGTTTTGGATTTTGGCAACGACCGCCCCACCGAAGCAGACCTCGCCCTCGATCCGTCCGCTCCCGGTGGTCGCCGGGTGAAATTCCAGGTCAACGCGGCCGCTGTGGTGGTGCTGCACGACGCGGACCGATTTAATGCGCGGACCCGACCGGCCCTCGATGCGGATGGGGAGCCAGATCCCGCAGGTGACGAAGCGCGGCCCCCAGTCCCACCCGAACGCGCATTGTTCCTTGCGGATGTGGGAGCACCCTCCGACCGGGTCATTGAACTCGTGAAAGTCGTCCGGCCCTTGCCGCGCCCGAATGTATTTCATCGGGCTGCGGAAGGTCACCTCGAGGACATTGTTGCCGTTGCGCAGCGCGCGCTTCACATCGAAGCGGTGCGGAACAAACATATTCTCGGACGATCCGATCCGGTGCCCGTTGAGCTTGAGATCGGCGATGGTATCGAGGCCGTCTGCGACCAGCTCGACGCGATCCTCTTCGGGGAGTTCACCCGTCGCGGCGAACTCACAGCGGTAGACCCAGTCCCGCTCCCCGATCCACTGCAGGCCGAGTTCGTTCGCGCCGAAAAACGGATCCGGAATCAGCCCGTGACGGTGGAGGTCGGTATGAATGCAGCCGGGAACCTTCGCAGCAAGGTGGCCGTTGGACTTCGGATCGCGGAAGGTCCAGCCGGAGTCGAGAGTAAGAATGACGGGCATAAGCGTGGATTTAATGGCGACTCAAGGCAACGCGAATTCCGCCGGCGGGGAGAGAGACGTTGCGCATTATCTTTTTCAAGAGAGCGCGGCGGGAATTTCCGGGAGGGAGCAGACGGCGCAGGCGGGCTCGGATCGGTTCGGAGGAGGCGCGGAAAAGCGAGACGAAACGAGGGCAGGCATTCAAGGGAGGAATCCTGGAAAACCGTCATGATTTTGCAAGCACCGAGTTGCGCCCCTGATCCGCGCGTAACGCCAACGATGGGAGGGCGAACCTCCGTGTGAGCCCATTTATTACGGCTCAGACGGAGCTTCGCCCTCCCTCGCGTTATCGACATGTCGTCGAACCGCTCCCCTC